>CAMYWP010000037.1 GCA_947302825.1 uncultured Bacteroidales bacterium | reverse complement strand
ACCTCCGTGACCTCACCGGTAAGAAGGCCCGCATCCGCGAGAAAGTCTACACTGCTGAAAAATAAGGAAGTGGCCTAAGGCCCTCCAAAATGGCTCCATAGCTCAATTGAATAGAGCATTTGACTACGGATCAAAAGGTTACAGGTTTGAGTCCTGTTGGAGTCACTTCAATCGCCCTCTGACATACGTCAGGGGGCGATTTTTTGCAATTTGCTCCGAATTTGCTCCGAAACTGTGGATGCCAGGCCCGGAATAATAAGAGAAAGTCGCCATTGTTGTTTCACTTGGTGGACAGGGTAATTACAGTAGGCTTGGTTGCGGCTATGTCACGGAGAATGCGTAACTTGCACTCGATGGAAAACGCTTATGAAACGTATACTTATCATTACAATAGCGCTCCTTGCGGGGCTTTCGGCCGGGGCGCAGACGATGGCCTATGATGCCAAAACCTGGGCAGGGGGATGGATGTATGCCTTCTCCCATGAGGGCCGGCAGAACTGGAAACCGGAATTTACGGCGCGGTACTATGCCGGATTCGTGACCGATGGGCCGACCATTACCGGAGGTGTGCGGATTGACGATAAGCGCACCTTCGGCTTAATGGTATGGCAAGGGAGAACCTATATCGATGCGGCACCGGCCAATCTCTATAGCATTTCCACCGGGCTGTATATGCGCCGGTATTTCCATCTTGGGCAGAAAGACATCGTGGCCCTTTATTGCGACTTTGCCATCGGCGCGGGTTATGTGTACAAGATAAATGGCGGATATATGACCAATACCGAGACCGGCGAAACCGTGAAGACAACGGATTACAGCAAAGGAGACGTTCTTTTCGCTGCCACCCTACAGCCTGGCGTCCGGTTCCGATTCTGGAAAAATCTTCACCTGTTCCTGGGACCGACGGTATCAACAAACACCATCGGGTTGCACTTGGGCATAGGATTCTAAACGAAGAAAGCCATCCGGGAGGGTGGCCTTTTTTGTGGGCCATGGTGAAAAATAGTTGCTAAATTTACTTGACTTTTTGCGGTTTTTGCGTCTATGTCTGTGAACCCGGGTTCATCTTTCTTCCATACACGCTCAATCTTATATTTTTGGACAGGGACCGTCCCTTTCAAAAATACATCGTCGTACTCTCCGTTTGTGAGCAGGTGCCCAATGATAAACTATAAAAATTAGTTGCAAAAACGAAAAGTTTTAGTTACATTTGTGGCGAAAAACATTGCAGACATGAAACGACTGACACGAAAGGAAGAAGAAATCATGGACCTGTTCTGGGAGAACGGGCCCATGTTCGTACGGGAACTGCGGGAACACTATGCCGACCCGAAACCCCATTTCAACACACTGAGCACCATTGTGCGAATTCTGGAAAGCGAGGGGTTCCTGGGACACTCGGCATGGGGAAACAGCTTTCAGTATCATCCGCTCATTACCAAGGAGCAGTACCACCGCGGGTCGGTGGCGAACCTTGTGGACAAGTACTTCGGGAATTCCTACCGGTCGATGGTGTCCGCCCTGGTGGAGGAGGAGAAACTGTCGCTGGAGGACCTGAAGGAGATCATCGGCCAGATTGAAAAGGGGAAGTGATGGAATGGCTTGTCTATGAAGGAAAGGCAGCGCTCTGCCTGGCCGCCTTCTGGCTGTGCTGGCGCCTGCTGCTGCAGCGGGATACCTTCCATCGGCTGAACCGGGCGGCGCTCCTCGCCACGGCCGTCGCCACGCAGTTGCTTCCGCTGTGCGTCGTCACCATTGACAGGACGGTGGAGCTCCTGCCGATGGAGCCCGTGCCCATGGAAACGGCCCCGGCAGGGACCGGCGGCAGCTGGTGGCAGTGGCTTCTCGTCGGCCTGTACATCGCGGGGAGCGTGGCCACGCTGGCAAGACTCCTGCTGTCCACCCTCCATATCCGCAGACTCATCAAAGGCTCCGAGCAAAGGCCGCAGGCCGATGGCTCCGTTCTCTGTATCAATGATTCCGTCACCACACCCTTCAGTTGGATGAAGTGGATCTTTCTCTCGCAGGAGGATCTCGCGAGCCCCGCAGTCCTGACCCATGAGAAGGCCCATGTCGCCCTCGGGCACAGCCGGGACCTGCTGCTCGTAGACCTCATTACCACCCTCCAGTGGTTCAACCCTGCCATCTGGCTCCTTCGGCAGGATCTTCGTTCCCTGCACGAGTACGAGGCGGACGAGAAGGTGCTCGAGGGCGGCGCCGATGCGCGCGAGTACCAGTATCTGCTGGTCCGGAAGGCCGTAGCGAGGGAAAGGTTCTCTGTGGCCAACAGCTTCAGCCACAGTACGCTGAAAGGCCGCATCGCAATGATGTGCAAGCACCCCTCCCGACGGAGGAGTCTCTGGAAGTTCCTGTTCGTCCTGCCGCTTTTCGCCTTGACCCTCACCCTGTCGGCCCGGACGCGTTATACCTATGTCGGGAAAAGCCTGGACTACTACACCCGGTATCCGGCCGTGTCCTTCGAAGTGTCGCGGGCGTACTTCACGTATCTGCTGAAGGAAGACGGTCTTATGTTGTATCCGCTCTCGGACAGCGAGATGCAAGAACTGGCGCGTTCCGACAAGATTGCAAGCGTAGAAGTGCACGCTCCTATGATTCTTATTACTGTAAAACCATGAGACGGCTTCTTTTTGTCCTTGCCCTGCTCGCGGCCGGATGCACCGCCCCGCTCCCCCAGCGGGTGGATTATCCCCGTTACGGCTGGCGTAACAATGAGACGCAGGAACTCGTGTGCGTAGAACGCACCGATACAGCGACCATTTTCACTTTCAAGTCATTCTTCATTCCCGGCTGGTGGATCAGGGTGTCTTCCGACACTCACTTGGAGGCGGAGGGAAAGCGGTATGCCCTTCTTCACACGGAGGGAATCACGCCCGGTGAGGAACTGACGATGGGAGAGGATGGAACGGCCGTCTACACGCTCTTTTTCGAGCCGCTACCCGCCCGTACGGAAACGGTGGATTACATAGAGGGTGAACATGTTGCCGGAGGATTCCGATTCTATGGCATAGATCTCTCCGGACGGGATCCGGCGGAGAGGCCGCTGCCGGAAGCTGTCATTCCGGAAACCCTTCCCGAGCCATCCCTGGATTATGGAGAGGCCATCTTGGAAATCATTCCGTCGGGCGATGCGGCCCGGGTGCCGTCCTATGTATCGGTTCAGTACCAGTCCTATCTTTGTCCGGGTTACTGCTCTGTGGAGCCGGAGGAGATCCGGAGCGGTGTCGTCCGCTATAGGCTGAAACTTTATGGGACGGGAGACGTATATCTTCTTGTCGAAGGAGCCTCGAATCCGCAACCTGTTCCGGTCAGTCCCGGCGAGACGCTCCGGCTGTACCTGGACGGTTCCAACCGGGCCTTGACGAGTAAGCGCTTCTCCCTGGATGAGCCGGAGGTTTCGCAGCTGTGTCCGGAAGGCCGGTATGCCTTTCTGTATGCGTTCAATACACAAATGATGACAGGAGCTATGGCCCCGTACCTGTCTTTCCAATTCAATGTTTCGGATGACGCCAGAGTCTATGCCGACAGTGTCCGTGTCTTTTACGAAAAGGCCTCTTCGCAGCTCGGCCGGGAAGATTTCCCTCCCGTCATACAGGAATATGTACAGAACAGCTTGAAAGCCGTCGTGGTGCAGATGATCCAACAGGACAATTATACACTGGGCAACAACCATAGGAAGCTGTTTGGAGAAGATGCGGAAGCTTTTTTCCGTCCCTGGATGCTGTCGGAGGAGGATCTCGCCTGGCTGCGGAGCCTTGACCTGGACAATCCGAAAACGCTGCTGAGCGTGGCTCTTTCGCTCTATGAAGCGGTTCCCGCCCTGGCACCGGCAGCCTCTGCGGATACGGCAGGGATTGTACGGGAATATGTCCGTTTCGCCCCCATGCTTCGTATTGTCCGGCGGGGAGGAGAACTCCCGGAGGGATGGGACCGTTTCTCGCATTCGGTTTTTACCAAAAAACTGAAAGACGAGAAGGAAGCCTGGCTCCGGGCCCACGCCCAGGTGCCGGAGTCCGTGAAGGAAGTGCCGGACGTGGCGGATGACAAACTGCTGGACACCATCCTGGCGGAACATGCCGGAAGGCCCGTGGTGGTGGACATCTGGGCAAGCTGGTGCACCCCGTGCCTGGCCGGCATCAAGGCGCTGGAGCCCCTGAAAACCACGGATTATGCCGATGTAGACTTTGTTTACCTGAGCGGCGAAACTTCTCCGAAGGATACCTGGCTGGAAATGGTCCCGGACATCCGGGGAGACCATTATTACCTGACGGACAAACAGTTGAAGGCCGTCCTGGACCAGCTGGACAGCAACGGCTATCCCACCTATTTTGTGGTGGGCCGTGGCGGCATGAACGGATCTGTACTGGTGGGCTATAACGAAGAAAAACTGAAAAACCTGATTGAAAGGGCATTGAAATGAAAAAACTTTTGCTGTCGGCCTGTGCCGTACTGGCCGGTTTTGGGCTTCGGGCCCAAGTGTTCATCATCAATGACAATGTGTTCCAGGGGCGGATGAGCGAAATTAAGACAACCGTGCTGGATTCGCTCACCAACGAGCCCGTGGGATTTGCCTCGGTGTACGTGATTCCCTCAAAGGATACCACCATCACCAATTTCACCCTCACAGATGCCAAAGGAGAGGCTAAACTGGAAGAGGTGCCATACGGCAGCTATGTCTTCCACGTGGAGATGATGGGCTACAAACCCTTTGTGAAGGAGCGCTATTTCCGGGAACAGGAGGTGGATATGGGCACCATCCGCTTGCAGGTGGACGAACACTATCTGCAAGCCGCCACGGTTACCGATGTGGGCAATCCCATTGTGGTGAAAAAGGATACG
The DNA here is from genome assembly GCA_947302825.1 of uncultured Bacteroidales bacterium. Taxonomy (GTDB): domain Bacteria; phylum Bacteroidota; class Bacteroidia; order Bacteroidales; family UBA932; genus Cryptobacteroides. The sequence continues at coordinate 8,392 of CAMYWP010000037.1, read as the reverse complement.
GTGGAAATCAACGCTTCGTCCTTCCGCGTAGGCGCCAATGCCATGCTCAAAGACCTGCTGCAGCGTATGCCGGGCATGGAAATTACCGAGGACGGAAAAGTCAAATTCAACGGGGAGGCCATCGACAAACTCACCGTGGGCGGCCGTACGTTCTTCTTCAACGATCAATCTACCGCCCTAAACAACCTGCCTGCGGCGGTTGTGGACAAGATTCGCGTCATCGACCGGGAAAGCGAGGAAACCCGCGCCTCCGGCATCCAGGACGGCAACCGGGAGAAGGTGCTGGATGTAGCCCTGAAGAAGGAATACGAGAAAGGATGGTTCGGCAATGTGGGCGCCAAGGGCGGCGCCACGCTGGGGAAGAAAGACGGGGACGATGTCCTCCGGGACAACCGGGGCTTTCTATGGAGCGGCAACGCGCTGGTATCGGCCTATTCGGAAAAGGACCAGGTGACGGTGATTGCCAACGGGCAAAACATCAACGACTCCAACGCGGTTTTTGTGAGGATTGAAGGCGATGATGTGCAATCCTCTTTGAATCAGGGCCTTTCCACTGCTGGGCAGCTGGGTGTAAACGCCAATACATCCCGCATCAAAGACGTGGAAACCACTTTAAGCGTCAATTACAAGTACACAGATACGGATTCCGGGACAAGGGCGGACAGAACCACCTACCTGGATGACGGGAACCTTTCTTCGTCCACGCAGGACAGCGGCAAGTCCTATGCCAACAGCTTGAATGCCAATGTGGAACTCCAGAAGGAGAAAGGCAAGGTCTGGTTCCACCTGCGCCCCGCCTTCAGCTACAACCGCTCCGATTCACGAAGTAACGGGCAGTCGGCCATCGCAAGGGAGGGCACGGAGATAAACAGGTCGGAAAATACGTCACACGGCATCAGTTCCAATAAACGCGTGGATCTGGACGCCGATGTTACCTTCCGCGAACTATGGGGCAAAAAGCAGCGCTCGATTCGTATAGGCAGCGATATCGGCTATGGAAAAAACGACGGAACGAGCGAAGAAATGTCCGTGCTCACAACCTCTGCGGGAGCAGACACCCGTAGTATGCGTTATGCCTCGGACGGCAACTCCAGATATGTAAGCGGTTCCCTGCGTTATACGGAGCCTTTCGGAGAAAAGTGGACGCTGTCTGCATATGCCTATTGTGTTACGGGCCGCCAGGGCAATGTGCGCAACGCCTTTGACGCCGCCGGGAGAAACGATTACTACTCTTCCGAAAGCCGCACAGATTATGTCGAGCAGCGCTACACCCTCACCGCCCAGTATAAATTTGCCCAGCAGAGCTATATTACCCTTGGTGGTAGTGTATATGGCTCTTTGAACGAAACTTACTCGAAAAGTTACGGAATAGAGGCTGTCAGCGGGAAAGACGATTGGAACTGGTATGTCGTACCAAGCCTTCGTTTTATTTATGGCAAGGAGATGGACCGCTTGTCCCTGTCGGCCTCCGGTTTCAGCAACCGTCCGTCCCAGTCCAGGATGCTGCCGGTTCTAAGCATTACAAACCCCTCACGCCTAACCTTGGGCAATGTGTATCTGAAGCCCTCATCGCGGATGTATTTCAGTGCCGACTGGTCGCGGAACAACAAGACGCGCTTCTCTAATCTGATGGTGTATTTCTATGGCAGTTTAAATACGAATCCCCTTGTCAGCGCCACCTGGTACGATAAGGACGCCATCCAGTATTCCGTTCCGGTCAATTCCCGGAAGCCGAGTTTTACGGGCAGTCTTCTTGCGAACTATACAACTCCGCTTGACAGCAAGAAGCTATGGTCACTTACCCTCAGCGGATCCGCGGCGTTCAGCTCTTCGGTCGGCTATCAGACCAGGTCGGCACTCGCCGGGTTGGACAAAGACACATTTGATTACTCAAACTTCATGGCCGATTTCTGGGGAGATTCGAGCGGCGACCGCTTCTACGGCGGGCAGAGCGGTTTTGCCGAAAGCAACACCCGGGTCTTTTCTCCCACGTGGAGTATCAGCGTAAGATTCAACCAGGACCATTACTCATTCAGCTTGGGAGCCAGTACCACCGGCCGTCTCTCCCGTTACTCGCTGGATCCGAGCGCCAACATGAGCACGCTGGATACGCGATTGGGCGCAAGGGGATCCTACATCACCAAGCACGAATTCGAGTTCAATACGGACCTTTCCTATGTCTTTTACAAGGGCTACGCTAAGGGCTATGGCCAGCCTGAATGGCAATGGAATGCTGAAATATCCAAAAATATCGGCGCTTTCAACCTGAGTGTCAAAGTTCACGACATCTTGAATCAGACGCGGAATCTTACGCATACGGTCACGGACAACTACGTGGAAGACAGCTACCGTCTCATCATGGGCCGATACATCCTTTTCGGCGTCAAGTGGAACTTCGGCAAGATGAATGCCGCCCACAGCGCCCGGGCGCAACGTGCGGCGTGGAATATGGTGTTCTAAGGCTTTCATAAGCACGTTAAACATAAATGCTGACAAGAACTGCCGTCACATCAGTTTGGGGTGGCGGCAGTTCATATTACATAGGATGCTTATTTTCGAATGAGCACTACCCAGTAACCGTTTTTGTCGGAGCCTTCGCGGTCGAGGACTTGCCGGCTGCGGAGGTTGGCAATTTGCTTCTTGACGGTCTCGAACTTGATATCGAGTTTGTCGGCGAGGGCTTTCCGGGTAAGGGTGGGGTCATCTACCAGGGCGTCGATGATGCGTTGGGCTGTTTTGCCGAGGGAACGGGCCTTTACAGGGGATTTTTCTCCGGTTACGGGGGAAAATTCTGCGGTTACAGGGTACTTTCCTTCGTCGGCGAGACGCCTTTGTTCAACCAACTGGGCGAACTGCTGGTCTGTGATGCCGTAGTTGACATTGGGGATGACGGTATGGAAGGTGGACTGGTTGGAACGGAAGGACGGCTTCTTGTCTGCAGTGTAAGTGTGCAGCTTTGAAGTGAGTGTGAGGATCTTCCGGAGGCCGGAGCCGCGTTTTTCCATATAGTCCATCTGCGTGAGGACATCGGCAATGACGGGGTTGCGTCGCAGAGAGGATACGGAGTCTATGTCAAGGTCCTGGATGAGTGTGCCATCGACCATTCCGCCGGGTGTGGTGAATTCGATGCGATCGTCGTAGATGTCAATGTGGAGTTCTCCGCCCACAACCGTGTACTGGCGATGAATCAGGTGATTGATGAGGACTTCGGTGATGGCCCGCTCGGAGTATTCAGGGAAGTTGAGCCGATAGGTTGGAAGCTTGTACCAGCGCTTGGCGGTGTTGGCTTTGATGAAGTCCTGACTGTTTTTCAGGAGGCGGATGATGTTGCCCTGGAATTCGGCATCGTTGATGGCGTCATCTTTATGCAAGCCGCTCCACCGGGTGCAGACTACGCGGGACTGATAAATGGGGCATTCATCGGCGAAGAGGAGGCCAGCATTGGTGAGGAAACCGTCGGGAGAGACAAGACCAAAAGAGGCGAGGAGTTTCTCTTCAAAGGGTTGCTCCGTCTGCTTGAGATAGGTTTCTGCCAGTTGGACAAAGGTTTTGTCCGTGCGCTTGACATCGCTCACAAGGGCGTCCCAGGACTTGTTGGTGCCGCGAAGGACGAGTTCCGTGAGTGCGTGGGCGTCGGCCGGGACGCTTTCGTCTCCCATCCTGACATACGCCATACGGCTTCCGTCAAGAAAGACATAGTAGGGCGTGAGGTTGCCGGCTTCGACGGAGACCTCCATTATGTGCTTCCCGTCTTCCAGTTCGTAGGGTATGAGCCTGAAGCGCGGCACGGGGTCGAGATGAGCCTTGATTTTCTCGCTGATGAATTCCCCGACTGCCTGCGGGTCTTCAATTCCGACGATGTGGCCTTTCTTGTCCACCCCGTAGAAGAGGCTGCCGCCATAAGAGTTGGCGAAAGCACTGATGCTCTTGAGCCAGTCGCGAATCTTTTTCTTTTCAAGCTCTCCCTTGAAGTCGTATGCCGTACATTCGGCAATGAGTATGTTGTTTTCTATCCTCATATAAACTTACCCTGTAAATGGAAAACCTACCCTGTAAAGTGGGAAAAGTTCCCCTGTAAATTACCCTGTAAAGTTAATGGTTTTGCGCGGAATAGGCAACTCTTACTGACTAAGGTAGGCGGTGATGCCATCAGTGTGTAACTTTAACCGAAAAAAAGAGAAAGCCACCATCGTTGTTTCACTTGAGTTTCTCCTCATACCTTCGGTCTTCAAAGCTTGCAAACATGCTGCCCGTCAGTCCTTCTTGAAACTTCTGCAGGCGTTCTTCCTCAGTCTTGGGGACACGCCCACTCCAGGAATTGCCTTGCGGTTGGCCGACAGGGTACAACAGTCGGGCTATGGCGGAGAACGTTAACTTGTTCTTTGGCTTGTTTTCTTGCCCTCCTGCTTGTAAGGCTCTTAGCAACATTTTCTTGGTGGCCGTGTCTATCAGTTCATCAACACCAACTACACGAAGGGATCTTGTATCGACAAACTTTATGGTGGGCTTATGAGAAAGGGAATCTTGAACAACAACGGGATAAATCCCCTGGGCATGTAAGCTTTTAACATACCCTTGTGCAGAGGAGCACCTATGGAAAGATTCCTGAAGGGTGTAAGTGACGGAATACTTTCCCGTAAAATCCGAATAGAGGCAGTTGTGGTCCTTCCATGCCTTGTAGCTCGCATACCATTCCCGGCCGGCCCTACCCTCACTGGTTGCCCCCGAGACGGGTTTCCCTTTCAGATTAGTCCCCTGAAGGGTAATGTATGGCTCCGCATCGGCTGGCTGGATCAGGCTGGCGCGGACACCTTGTCTGAGAAGGACGGCCGACAATTCGTCAAAGCTACGGAAAGAGTACCGCATAGCGTTCTGAAAGATTCCATTCAACTGTCCGATGACGGGTTTGCCGGGAACGAACCTTGTTTTTATAATCGGGTCGGCTGTCTTCCACGGATTTCTTTTAGGCTTTTCGCCGTTGTCATGGGATAGATTGATACTAAAGCCATACTCAGGGCCTATCTTCCGGGCATAGTCTATCATACGCTTATTCTCATAGTGGTTGTTGATTTTATGGCCATCCTTGTTGATCCGTACAGACACAACATGATAATGCTCACGCTCTATATCGTTGTGCCTGAATATGATATATGGCTGATCCTTATAACCCAAGTAATACATTATTTTGTGAATGGCATTCTTTAACTCTTCTTCCGAGCAAGTGTCATCTTGAGAAGGGTTCACAGCCAAATGGAAACCCACTTCCATAACTGGATAACGAGTGTTCTCGTAACTGAGAAAAGTATCGAATACCCCATCCTTGCTCCATACAGGAAGGTTGTGACAATCGACGATGCAGGCTGTACCATCACTAACCTTCCCATAATTGTAGGTCAAGGTCGGGACTGTTGAAGACCGAGATTCCAATATTCGTAGGACCATATTTACAAACGGCGATTAGGGTTAATCAAATACTCTCTGAGGTCGGATGCGGCTTTTTCTACAATTGTAATGATAGTGCTGAAGGAATCCTGGGCCTTCTCCAATGCTATCCGCTGCTCAATGGAGGCTGTGTTCACTCTTCTGACAAGCTGATTGAAGTTGCTCCCAATCCGGTTGATTTCAACCCCAACTTCTGTTACCTGTTTCCAGATTTCCTGATCTGTCTTTGAGCCGGTACGGATGACTATAGGCCTGGTTTTGAAGACCGCATCGCGGATGAATGAAGCCTCGGAACGATGCCCTGTTTTCTTCATTAACTCGTGCAAATTAGCTCTGTCTTCGGGTGTAACCCGGCATTTAATAAACTGGTTTCTGGGCGTTCTCTTTTTCATAAATGGGTTGGTTTCCGGCAGGAAACGCAGATGGGTTTCGGGCCACATCTGCACATCTTGCCCCCTCTTTTGTTTTATTTCACATCATATGATAAAATGGATGTTTTATGAACTTCATAGATTGATAAATCCATAAAAGTTTATTGAAGCATAACGCTATCAGACTACCATAATACCATACATATCGATTTATGGTAATACCTTGATAATTTGATAACTTATCAATTTGTGAAGCCATTAGATTTGGCGAAGTCCATAAAATCTTTATCACGTCGCAAAGTATTCATCAGAATCCTAACGATAAATTCGCTCCTCGAATAGAAAAGTCCATCTCTTAACGCGCAATAATTGTAATACTTCTTTAGCAGTTCATAATCATTTTTGTCCCTAAAGGAAAAGGACAAGGTCGGGTTCTCAATAGTCACGTTTTTCTTTTTCATTCTGTGTTAATGCTTGCAGTTGTGGCACTTTTGGCAGTTTTGGCAGAAATGCAAACTGCAACAACTGCCAAAACTGCCGGCACTATTTCTTTCTGTATTTTCCGTGTGAGTAGTTAACTGTGTATTTCGAGGCCTTAAGGAAATGATACATACTCCTTTTGGGGATCTTCAGCTCTTCTGCCACCCTGATGGCCTCCTCCGTAGTAAATACCTGACCCAACATAGAAAGGAATTGCCTCCAACGCTCGTCAAGCTGTTGATCATAGCTGTTGGATTCTTTTCCTAAAGAGTTGTATATCAAATAGTTTGTCTGATAGAAGTAATGGGCTAAAAGAGAGGCGTTCTTACTGTCTTCCAGTGAGATTATCTCCGGAGCGGAATCGTTTCCTCCGTCCACTTCCCGAAGCACGTGCAAGAGAAGGGCAAAGCGAAAGGCATACGTCTGGATTTTTCTGAAAACCTCCCGGCCTGTCATGTCCCGTTCGCTATTGATGGCTTCTTCCATGGCATCGTGCCATGTTCGAATCCACTCGAACCCATCAGGTTGAAAACAATGCTCAATCTGTTTTGCGGTTTTGATATATTCTTGCGCGGCTTCATCCAGTTTGTTCACAAATGATTCCCATCTTTGAGAAACGTTCGTCGGCATATCCTCTTCACCCCATATGACGGGATCATTCTCTTGCGGATCCAGCACGAACAGAAAACGGGATAGAAGACCATTATCGCGGTTAACACCGGAGAAGGAGCGGGACAGAATACCCGGTTGAATGGAACCAATGACATTAACAAACGGATTGGCAACAGAAATAATGCGCTCGCTGCCTTTACGGTTGATGACGATATCTTCCCCACGATTCAAACTGAGCCACTGACTCACTTCTCCTCCCCGTTTATTATGATAGCGGTCAAAGGAAGACAACCAGCCGTCCAATTCGTCGCTGTACATGGTAAGCCCAAGTGGATTATGGCTCAACAGTTCTGCAATGGACTCGATGGTTGCATCGGAAATGAGGCGCTGACGGCTTTGTGGCCGCGGCCCCTTGTTTGCCAAGTCAACCTTATTGAACTCTTCCATCGCGTTATTGTACTCACATATTTGCTTGTAGTCCATTTTTTTGAGCGGTCTGAATATCGCGGCCATTGTGGGCGACTTAATTGCACCCGGAGAGCCGACGATTCCCATATACAGGGAACAGTTCTCTCTCCAGGTTCCCCATGGATGGATTACGCGTGAATTCCCAATGCAAGCTGCCGTGCAAGAGAGAATGCATGCCCCCAGATATGCTACAGGGAAATGCATTTCCGAATGAAAGTCCGCAATGATTTCTTGGACCTGCATCGGGAACACACGTACGGGGAACTCCGGAATGATGCCTGTAACCATAGTTGTTGTACACGCTACTGCTCCCCATTATAGACGCGCATAACATCACTTAACTTATAATACAGGCTTCCTCCTCTGCGGACGGGAACGAGTTTCCCGGACGCCGCCCATTTTGACAGGGTGGAGTCGCATCGTTGAAGAATCTCGCAAGCGCGAACTTTGGGAATCAGTTCCATGGTATCCGAACCAGGGACCGGAGTGGTCTTCCTTTCTTTTTTTGAGTATCGCTGCTCAAGTTTGTCAACGATGGAGTCGGCAACTTGGTCAACCAGATTAGCGATGTCATCGTTCTTGATGATGGTGATTCCGGCAGGCGGATCTGGATATGTCTTTTTCATCTTGTAATAGTTAGTATAATACAATAAAATACCGCCCCCAAAGCGAGGGGCGGAACAAATGTAAATGATTGTATTGTAAATACTATGACTTTACATGAGTAGCTCTTATTAGTCTCATGCCAGCCTCATGCGTGTCTCATAAAAGTCTCATTTGGCGTTACCTGCTTTTAGGAACAGGTCGTCCATTAAATCTTGAAGCTGATAAATCTGACGCCTGATTTCTTGGCAATTCGCATCGTCAAGACTGGGCTTATTCTCATAACTCAGTGCCACGTCAGATTCAACAATACTCTTGTGGATAGTGGCTTTTTTGGGGAAGCCGGGGAATACCATAGAAAATGTTTCGAAATAGAGAGTCCGGCTCATCTCAGTAAAGAGTCGGCTCATTAGACA
>CAMYWP010000036.1 GCA_947302825.1 uncultured Bacteroidales bacterium | reverse complement strand
TGGGCCCCTCCCTCTTATGAGGCCGAGGGTGGCCACAGATTTTTAAAGACATACCCTTCATCAAAGAGATTTGATTATGTTTGACGTTAATGCTCATATTCATACACCGTATTCGTTCAGTGCGTTTAAGTCGGTGGACGAGGCGTTGGACCATGCTGCTACAGAGGACGTTAAGGTGGTGGGAATCAATGATTTCTACTCCATGGACGGGTATGGGGCTTGGAAGGAGGGATGTGCCAGGCGGGGCTTGTATCCGCTGTTCGGCATCGAGTTCATTTCGCTGAATGCGGCCGATCAGGCGGCGGGACTGCGGGTGAACGACCCCAACAATCCGGGCCGTACCTATATCAGCGGCAAGGGCTTGGCCTATCCCGTGAAGTTGAGCGGGAAGCCGCTGCGGCAGCTGGAGGAGGTGAAGGCCGAATCCAATGCGCAGGTGGAGAAGATGTGCGGGAAGCTGAATCTGTGGCTGCAGGAGCAGGGGAGCGATGTCCGTCTGGATTTCGAGGAAATCAAGGCCAAGCTTACTCAGGGCTCCATCCGTGAACGGCACTTGGCCAAGGCCCTGCGTCTGGCGCTGTATCCGGATGCGGAGAATCCTGCCAAACTGGAGAATGAGCTTCGGTCCAAGCTGCTGAAGGCCGGGGGTGCGGCGTTTGTGCCGGAAGATCCCAGAGCCTTCCTGCCCACGGAAACGGTGCAGGAGATCATCGAGGCGGCGGGCGGTATCCCCACCTATCCTTTCCTGGCCGATGATGCCAAAGGTAATTTCACCGACTTTGAGGGAGACCTTATGCAGGCGGCCGATACGCTCAAGAAACGTGGTTTCCGCAGCGTGGAGTTCATTACTACACGCAACACCACGGCCGTTCTGGAGCAGTATGCCGGCTATCTGGAGGATGAAGGTTTTATCGTAAGTTTTGGCTCGGAGCATAATACCCCGGCCATGGAGCCGGTGCGCCTGCACACCCGCGATGCCGCCGAATTGAGCGAAAAGCTCAAGGCCATCAACTGGCGGGGCGCCTGCGCCATCGCCGCCCACCAGGCCGGTAAGGATAGCATAGCTGCAGGCGAAGATTTGATTATAAAGGCATTAGATTCTTCGCTTCGCTCAGAATGACAAATCTGTCATCCTGAGGAGTGAAACGACGAAGGATCTGTAGATAGATAAACTATGAATGCAATAGAACAATTGGTTGTCATTTCCCGTAAGTACGGGGCCGATTCCCGCTATGTGATTGCGGGAGGCGGAAACACTTCTTTTAAGACGGCCGACAAACTGTGGGTGAAGGCCAGCGGCCATGCCCTGGCCACCATCGGCGAAGACGGTTTTGCCGTGCTGGACCGCAGCAAGCTGGCGCCCATGGGCACCAAGGTGTACAGCGCCGATGTGGCAGAGCGGGAAGCCCAGGTGAAGGAAGACCTGGCATCGGCCAATCTTACCAAGGACCGTCGGCCCAGCGTGGAGACGTCCCTGCACAACTGCATGGACTATGCCTTTGTGGTGCACCTGCATCCTACGCTGGTGAACGGTCTCATGTGCTCGGTCAATGCCGCCAATGTCTGCGACGAACTCTTCCCGGAAGCCCTTTACATCGAGTATACGGACCCTGGCTACACCCTTTTCAAAAAGGTCTATGACCGTCTGGAAGCCTGGAAAGCCGCCAAGGGCAGTCAGCCGCAGGTGATTTTCCTGCAGAACCACGGTGTGTTCGTGGCGGCCGATACTACCCAGGAGATTGAAGCCCTTTACGACGGTATCATCGGCCGGCTGGAAGGACGTGTGAAGGCTTTGCCGGAAGGGGAGAGCCCGGTATGCGACTGTGTGACGGAGGTTCTTCCGGTGATCCGTCAGGTGCTTTCCCGCGGCGGACGCGGCCTCAAGACGCTGCAGGTGACTTCCAATGCCCTCACGGATTGGGCGCTGGAAAATCCCGGCCTGGTCAAGGTTCCCTTCACGCCGGATATCATTGTGTATTGCAAGAGCGAGTATCTGGTGCTGGAGGCCGATGTCACTGATGCCGAAAAGCAAATCGAAGCCTATGTGGAGCGCCGGGGTCATACGCCCAAGGTGCTGCTGGTGAAGGGGATCGGCCTGGTGGCCGTGGGCGACCACGCCAAGAATGCCGGCATCATCACTGAGGTGTTCCTGGATGCCATCAAGGTGGCCTGGTATGCCGCTTCGTTCGGCGGAGCCCATGGAATGGAGCCTTCGTGGATCCGTTTCATTGACACCTGGGAGGTGGAGAATTATCGCCGGAAAGTGGCCTCTGCAGCGTCCCAGGGCAGGGTAGAAGGCAAAACCATCGTGGTAACGGGGGCAGCCCAGGGATTCGGCGAGGGCATCGCCCGGGAACTCATGGGACAAGGCGCCAACATAGTGGTGGCCGACCTTAACGAAGCCGTAGGCGCTGCCACGGCCGCTTCCTTCAATGCCATCGCCAGGAACAACAAGGCCATCTTCGTGAAGACGAATGTGGCCGATATGGACAGCCTCCACAATCTGATGAAGCAGACCATCTGCACCTTCGGTGCGCTGGATGTGTTCGTGTCCAATGCCGGTGTACTGCGGGCAGGCGGCCTGGAGGCCATGACGCCGGAGAACTTCGAGTTCGTGACCAACATCAACTACAAGGCCTATTTCTTCTGCGCCAAGGTGGCCAGCCACATCATGAAACTCCAGACGGCGGCCGATCCCGAATACTTCGCCGATATCGTTCAGGTGAACTCCAAGAGCGGTTTGCGCGGCTCCAAGGCCAATTTCGCCTATGCCGGCGGCAAGTTCGGCGGAATCGGCCTGACGCAATCCTTTGCCCTGGAGCTGGCGCCTTTCCGCGTGAAGGTGAACAGCATCTGCCCCGGCAACTTCTACGATGGTCCGCTGTGGAGCAATCCGGAAAACGGACTCTTCGTGCAGTATTTAGCCGCCGGCAAGGTGCCGGACGCCAAGACGGTGCAGGACGTGAAGGACTTCTACCTGGCCCAGGTGCCCATGCGCAAGGGGTGCAACCCCGTGGATGTGACCAAGGCCATCCTCTATGCCATTGAACAGACCGGCGAAACCGGCCAGGCCATCCCCGTCACCGGTGGACAAGTCATGTTGGCTTAGAAATATGGTAAGGTATTACCATATAAGAATTAGATATAACTATTCATAGATATGAAAACAAAAGCAGTTAGACTTTACGGGAAAGATGACCTTCGTTTGGAGGAGTTTGAATTGCCGCAGATTAAGGACAATGAGATTCTGGCGAAGGTGGTGAGCGACAGCATCTGCATGTCGTCGTACAAGGCCACGCACCAGGGGACGGACCACAAGCGGGTCCCTAACGATGTGGCGCAGAACCCGGTCATTATCGGCCATGAATTTGCCGGTGAGATTGTTCAGGTGGGTGCCAAGTGGGCATCGGCCTTCAAGCCTGGCGACAAATTCTCCATCCAGCCGGCCATGAACTATCCGGGCGGTCCTGTGGGCATTTACAGCGCCCCGGGCTATTCCTATCAGTACATCGGCGGGGATGCCACCTATGTGATTATTCCCAACGAGGTGATGGAACTGGGCTGCCTGCTGCCGTTCAAGGGCGAGGGCTTCTATCCGGCTTCGCTCAGTGAACCGCTTTCCTGCGTGATCGGCGCCATGCATGCCAATTACCACGGGACGCCGGGTAAATATGTGCACACCATGGAGATTAAGGACGGTGGCAAAATGGCCTTGTTGGCTTCCGTAGGGCCGATGGGCCTGGCGGCCATCAACTATGTCCTGCATCGGGAAGATCGCAAGCCTAAGTTGCTGGTGGTCACCGATATCAACCAGGAGCGTCTGGACCGGGCGGCCAGCCTGTATACTGTTGAGTTTGCCGCTTCCCGCGGTATCGAGCTGCACTATGTGAATACGGGCGTGGAGAATCCGGTGGAACTGCTGAAATCCTTTACCGAAGGGGAAGGCTACGACGATGTCTTCTGCTTCGCGCCGGTGGCACCGGTGGTGGAGCAGGCCGATGACATCCTGGCCTTCGACGGCTGCCTGAACTTCTTTGCCGGCCCTTCCAAGGCCCCGTTCAAGGCTCCGTTCAACTTCTACAATGTCCATTATAATAATACGCACGTGGTGGGCACTTCCGGCGGTAACACCGACGACATGAAGGAAGCACTGCACTACATGGGCAAGGGCATGGACCCGGCGGGCCTGGTAACGCATATCGGCGGCCTCAATGCCGTGATAGATACCACCATCAACCTTCCATCCATCCCGGGCGGTAAGAAGCTCATTTACACGCACATCGAGATGCCGCTTACGGCCATCGCTGATTTCGGGAAGCAGGGGACACCCCTCTTCGACGAGCTGGACCGCCTGTGCAAAGCCCACAACGGCCTTTGGAACGTGGAAGCCGAAACCTATCTGCTGAATTACTATGAAAAAAATTGATACGCAACTCATGCACCCGGCCGAGCAAATCGCCCTGATTATCGGCCGCATCTATCGCCGGAAGATGACAACCACTTCCGGCGGCAACCTGTCCATCATGGACGACAACGGGGATATGTGGATTACTCCTGCTGGCATCGATAAAGGCTCTCTCACGCCCTCCGATATCATGTGCGTGAAGGCCGATGGCACCATTGTGGGACCGCATCGGCCCTCTTCCGAGTATCCTTTCCATCGTGCACTGTACAAACAGCGTCCCAAGCTGCGCTCCGTGATCCATGCGCACCCTCCGGGACTGGTCACTTTCTCCATTCTGCACCAGGTGCCGGATACTTCCATTATTCCGCAGGCGCGCGGGGTTTGCGGCCCTGTGGGCTTTGCTCCGTACGCGCTGCCGGGTAGTGAACTGCTGGGCGAAAAGATTGCCGAGGAATTCAAGCAGCATCCGGAGTACAAGGCCGTGATTATGGAAAACCACGGTGTGGTGCTCATGGGCGAAGACATCGCCGATGCCTTCCAGCGCCTGGAGACTTTGGAACTATGCGCCCGTACCATCCTGAATGCGAAGACTTTGGGAGAGCCCGTTTATTTGAATGAGGAGCAGATGTTACGGCACGAGCGGGCCATCAACGTGAACTTCCAGCACTTCATGCAGGTGGAGCATCCTTCCGATGAAAGGGCCATCCGCACGGAAATCTGCGAGATTGTACGCCGCGCCTGTGCCCAGGGACTGATGTGCAGTTCATACGGTACTGCTTCGGTGCGTTGGCGGGGGAACGATTTCCTCATCACGCCCTCCGACAAGCAGCGCTGGGATATCGAGCCGGAGAACATCGTCCAGGTGAAGGACGGCATGGTAGAGGCCGGAAAGCACGCCAGCCGTTCCGTGTCGCAGCACTATGAGATTTATCGGCGTAATCCCAAAATCAACAGCATCATCCTCACGCAGACGCCTTACCTTATGGGCTATGCCACCACGGGTGTGAAGTTCGACGTGCGCACCATTCCTGAAAGCTGGATCTTCCTGCAGGATATTCCGCAGTATCCTTTCGGCACGCAGTATTTCAACGTAGAGGAGATGGCAGAAGGCTTCAAGAAGCTGCCCTGCGCCTTCCTGGCCAACGATTCCATCGTGGTGACGGGCGACAAGCTCATCAACACCTTCGATAAATTGGAAGTGGCCGATTTCAGCGCCCGATCCCTGATCATGGCTGCCCCCATCGGCCAGTTGAACCCCATCACCGACGCCGAAATCGAAGACCTCCGCGTCGCCTTCCACGTAGGAGAGTAGGGGACTCCTGGCAAGTAAGTTCCTGATTGTCAATGATATGTGAAAAGTAATCGTTCGATTTTTGGACGATTACTTTTTGTAAGTGGCTGTGGGTGAATGAGTTGGTTGCCAGGTTTTTGGGAGAGAGGGCTCAGGCCAGGGGCGAATAAGGGCCGATATCGCACCGGGGAACGGCATTTCGGGCTCGCGCGGGGCGCTGGGGGATGATTTTGCCCCTGGGGGATGTTGTAGGAAGGGTGTATGTGCTATGCATCGCCAACTACAAGCCCAAAGCTTCTCAGAAACTGCTCACCCTTCCCGAGCGGGAGGCGCTCTATGCCGCCGCCCGGAAAGAGTACGAGCAGGGGGGCGACTCCCTGCTGGCAGTCGCCCAGAAGCACGGACTCAGCTATTCCAATCTTCAGCGCCTGAAGCGCTAATCTTTTCAGTTGGGTTTGTCCAGCATTTTTTGTGTCCATACCAACTCTCTTCCCGCAAAGCCGAACGATCTTTGTTTGTTTTGCCCCCCTGACTTAAGAAAATTACTTGTTTTGGTAGTGGCCCTTCATTGAGAACACATATACCAGAATCTTTTCACCTTCTACGGAGTAGATAATCCTGTCGGTCTTATTGATTCTACGGGACCATTTGCCTGTAAGGTTGTGCTTGAGCGGTTCCGGTTTTCCGATACCGGAGTAGGGATGTTCAGCGATATCTTTGAGGATTTCTTTGATTTTGGCAACCGTCTTCTCATCGGTTTTCTTCCACTCATCGAAATCCTTCCGTGCGTGGGGAAGGAAGGCAATCTTATAGTTCATCGATGCTCACGACTTCATAGTTTCCGTTTTTCATGTCCTCATCTCCCTGGCGGATGGCTTCCACCAGATCCGGCTGAGACATAATGTAAGCCGTTTCAACCATAGACTCGTACTCTTCCATAGACATAATCACAACGGCAGAACCATTACCACGGTTCACGATGACATTATCGGAGTCCTTGATAACCCGATCCAGGTATCCCTTCAAATTTGACCTGAGGTCTGTATAAGTAGCTATAATCATACTTTAAGTACTTAAATAAGTACTGCAAAGATAATGTAAAAATGTGGAAACACAATATCCGAAATGAAATAGATAAAAAATTCCCGGTCAGACCGGGAAATGATGAGGCTGACCGGGAACGGGAAAAGTAATTAGCTGTGACGATTTACGCTTCGTTGCCTACTTTGCGGGCACGGTTGGGTTTGTCCAGGTTGATTCCGTCGGCCTGGGCAATTTCTACCAGGGTGTTCCAACCGGCGGCCAGGTATACGTAGGCCTGGAGGTCGCCGGCTTCGGGGACCACGATGGTGGTGAAGGGCGTGGGTTTGGTGTCGATGGCCACCACGTGCACGTTGGCGCCGCCGAAAACCTTCTGGTATTTCTCGTACTCGCTTTCAATGGGTTCCACCACAAAGACAATGTCGCCGTCTTCCATTACCTCTTCAATGCCGTGCAGGGCGTAGGTGCCCTCCAGGAAGTCGCTCTTGCGGCGGGTGATTTCGTTGGTCTTGAGGGTGAGCTCTTCCGTTACGCCGTCGTTCATGCCGGCGAAGTAGATGGTCTTGGCGCCACGGACCCAGTCCACCACTTCTTGGGGAATGGCCACGGTGAGGGCCTTTTCCACTTCATCGGCCAGGGCGTTCAGTTCCTTGGCGATATCCTTGCCTGCTAGCTTCCAGATCACGCTTTCGAACAGCAGGGTCTGCTCCACTACGCTCTTGGTGGCGGCTACGGCATTTTCCCAGCCACAGCCCAGGACAACAGTCTTTTTGCACACTTCCTCCAGGGGAGTGCCGGCATTGGCGGTTACACCGAAGTAATCCTGGTGACCGGCGGCCTGCAGCTGTTTGGCCAGCATGAGGGTTTCCTTGGTACGGCCGGAATTGGAGTCCAGCAGGACGGTGTACTTGTCCAGCTTGTACTCGCTGGCCTGGTGGGAACCTTCCGTATGGGTGACGGTATCGATTCCCCAGCGCAAGGCCTTGCGGATGGCGTTCTTGGCCGGCATGATGCGGCTGGAACCTTCGCCGGAGATCATGATGTGGCCGGTCTTTTTGGCCGATTCCACAATGAAGTTGACGGTTTCCGGGTTGAACTTACGGATTACGTCCACGGTGTCCATCATTTCGCGGCAGAGATAGAATTGCGCGTACTTGTTGTCTTTGAGATTCATAGTTATAGTATTTAATCCAGTTTTACTATTTGGTCGGCGTATTGGGCCACGGCTTCGCGATGGGAGATGAACAGGATGGTCTTCTGCCCGTGGTAACAGCCGTGCAGGTTCTGCAAAAGCTGTTTTTCCGTGCTGGGATCCAGGGCCGATGTGCTCTCGTCCAGGATGAGCACGCCGCCGGGGCGGAGGAGGGCCCGGGCGATGGCGACACGCTGGGCCTGGCCTTCGCTAAGGCCGCTGCCTGTTTCGCCGCAAGGGGTGTCCAGCCCTTGTGGGAGCTTATGGACGAACTGGGCCATGGCGGTTTCCAGGGCCTGGTTCATCTGTTCCTCGGTGGCCTGCGGTGCAGCCAGTTGCAGGTTGGTGCGGATGGTACCGCTGAGCAGGGAATTCCCCTGCGGAATGTACATGAAATTCTCCCGCAAGGCGCTGCCTGCAGGTACCCCGTTGATGGTGATAGTGCCCTGGGTGGGTTTCAGCAGGCCCAGGATCAGGCGGATAAGGGTGCTTTTCCCAATGCCTGTGGGGCCTGCGATGGCCGTAAGGCTGCCGGAAGGGAAGTGGCAGGAGAAGTCCCGGATAACGGCTTCATCGGCCCCGGGATACGCGTAGCATACGTTCGAAATGGCGATTTCCGGCGCACCGGCCAGCAGTACAGGGGCTTCCAGCTTTTCCTCCTCCAATTCCAGCAGTTCCATCAGGCGTTCGATGGAAGTGATGGCCGTGATGATGGCCGGTATCTGGCGGCCGAATTCGGCAATGGGACGCTGCACCTGACCCACTAGTTGCAGGAAGGCGGTCATGGTACCGTAGGTGACGGTTCCGTGCAGGATGCCGATCACACCCCAGAGAAAAGCCGTAGCGTGGCCGGCCTGGAAGCCCAGGAACATGAGGCCTCGGGCAACGGCGTTGTAATTCAGGCGCTTGCGGGTGTTATCTTCTACATCGGCCTGTAGCCAGCCGAATTTATCCAGTACGCGTTCCACGTTGGTGAGGGTGAGTACCAGCACGCGGTGCTGCAGGCTCTCCTGCATGAGCTGCTGCATTTCACTCTCGCGGCCGCGGATCTTGGCCATGAGCTGGCGGATCTGGCGGAAGAAGAGTTTGGAGCCGAAGACGGCGGCGCCCATGAGGATCACCAGCACCCAAAGCAGATTGGGCGCCAGGGTCAAAAGATAGACGGAGGCGGCCAGCAGCTGCATGGAGGTAATCATCAGGCCGGGGATGCGGTCGCAGATTAATTCCGACACCACGCGGATATCTTCTTCCAGACGGTTCACTGTGTCGCCGGATAGGAAGCGCTCCCGCCCGTCCCAGCGGCTGCTGAGGACGTGTCCGAAGATGCTCTTGCGGAGGATGTTCTGCGTCTTCACCTGGTTGTAGCTGTCCCACCAGTTGATGAAGACGATGGTGGCCAGTTGCAGGGCCAGGATGCCCAGGAACAGGCCGATGCCCCTGCCTAGCGGGACCTGGCTCACACCGGTGGCAATGTCCACCAGCTGTTTACTGGCCCAGACAAAGGACAGTGAGACGACGATACGCACCAGGCCGGCGGCCAGGGTGATGGCCACCCGCCAGCGGACGGGACGCGAAAGCGCCCACACCGTCTGTACGCATGCCTTCAGGCTTTTCATTCTACTACAACGCCTTCCTGAATCCAAATGGTAACGAGTTTGTCTACATCGGATGCAGCCTGCTCAGGGGATACTTCGTATTTATCCAGCAGGAACTGCACCAGGTCTTCCTTGGTGAATTCTTTGCCCTGTGCTTCTTTCCAGAGATAGGCGGCGGTCTCGTTGAGCGAGAGCATTTTGTTGAAATTAACCTGGGTGAGGCCTTCGCCCACCACTACATGTTCCCCGCAAATGGAGCGCAGGATGAATCCTTCTTTGATTTTCATAAGGGTAATCTTCTGTATATGGCTAAAATGTATCTTCTCAGGGGTTGAATCTTGCGCCAGAATATGCCTTTGCCCGGCAGGATGGTCTTCCCGTTCTTTTCAATGGCCACTACCGTGCCCAGGACATCGTCCAGGGTGCATTGTTCCGTGCCGTTGATATTGCCGTCGCCCATGAGCGTGACCTGGTTCCCGTTTACTTCAATGACGCGGTGCAGGATATATCGGCCTGGAAGACGGATGAGGATGATGTCGCCCACTTCCACCTGGGGCAGTTTGCGCATGCGCACGACATCTTTCCCGCCGCGGATGAAGGGGAGCATGCTGCTGCCCAGGGGCGTGAAACTGACTTCGCGTCCTTCGTTCATGAAGGCTGCGGCTTCTTCCAGCAGCACTTCGTTGGCCACGATGCGTTTATCCATGAACGGTTCGGTAACAGAGTTCTGCGGCTTCCTGGTCCGGCAGGCAGTCCAGCACATAGCAGGGGAGCACGCCCACCATTCCTTCCAGCGTCCGGTGCCAGCCTTCGGCCAGTTCGCGGAAAGGCCGGAAACTGGAGGCCGATGCCATGAGCGAGGCGTAAGCCTGCACGGCGGGCAGTTTTTCTATCTTGTTGAACGGGGCCTGGCGGATGCGCACCACGGCGCCGGCAGGCACGTCCTGATTCTTGTAGCAAGGGGTTTTTCCGCTCCAGGGCGAACCGAACACCCTTGCCGTGCCGTCCGGCATCAGGCGCAGGATGGGATTGTCGTCGTTGAGCAGTTCAGTTCCGGGAATATGCTTGAGCCAGAGGCTGCTGTGGGTGCTTTTTCCGGTACCGCTCTTGCCCAGGAAAAGGTAGCCTTTTCCATCGTTCATCACCACGGATGAATGCATCTCCAGGGCACCGTGACGGGCCGATGCGAAAGCGTACAGCAGCATGAGGGAGTTGTTCAGGGCAAAGCGTTGGTCCTGGCCCAGGAACATCAGTTGGGCATGGAAGAATTGGGCATCCGTGCGTAATTCGGCCTCCAGAGGTCTTCCGGGCAGGGGACGCATGCGGAAGCGGTAGCCGCCGTCCGGCAGGGCGTCGATGGAAATTTCCGGAAAACCGGGGCCATCTTCCGTCCGGTAAACGGGCGTGGAGGGAAGAGGCAGCATACTGGAAACCACCTTCAAATGGAAAATCTCTTCTCCCTGATCCGAGCAGAAAGGGTCCAAATTGGACAGGGCGGGGAAATCTCCTTCCACCGTAAAGTGCAGGCCGGCTACTTGGTAAGAGTGTACGTGTTGCATATCATGCAAAAGTACTGAAAAAATGCAAAAAAAGAAAGGCCCTAACAGCCTTTCTTTGCATCAATAGCTTTTTGGAACATCTGCACCAGTTTCTGTACTGAGGCTTCTATGCTGTAGTTTTCCATATGGGACACATAGCGCCAGCCGGTTTTCCACCGAAGTTCCGGCTGGTCCAGCCAGTAGTCTATACGGTGGGCCAGGGCCTCGGGGTTTTGCTCGGGGAAAATGCTGCGGCGGTCCAGTGCAAACTGGGAGGTGCCGCTGTATCGGCCTTCGGCGATGATGGGAACGACACCCTGCTGCATGGCTTCCATGATGGACAGGCCTTCCACCTCAATCGTGGCACAGTGGATGGCCAGATCGGCCTGGGCGGCCATCCGGCGCAGACCATCACGGTCTTCGAAGGTGAAGATGGGGTCATAGGACAGGACGCCTTCCTGGTACATCTGGTGGGCCATCCGCTTGATCTTCTTGGCGGTGGGGCCTTTTCCGGCGAAGTGAAGCTGGATGCGGCGGGCATACTTGCTGTACCGCATGGCTTCCAGCAGGGTGGGCTGGTCTTTTTCTCGGGAAAGCCGGCCGATATAGATGACTTTCAGCGGCCGATCAGGGTCTGTATAGTCTGCGGGCGGGGTTTCCGGGCGGATGCAAGGATCCGGGACGATGCCGTTTGAGATGACCTCGCACTGAGCCTGGATGTGGTAACGGCGCATGCGGTCCATCACATTTTCGGTGGGGCACTGGAGGTACTCGCAGTAGTTGAAAGTGCGATCCCGCCAATTGGTGAGGATAATCCGGTTCAGGGCTTTCCAGTGCACCAGCGGCCCCAGGGAATTGGTGATATTTTCAGGATGCAGGTGATAGGTGGCAGTGAGGGGTTTACCCAGCCTTTGGCAGATTTTGATCATACGATCCTCGATCACGAAGGGTTCCTCCAGGTGAATGACATCGGCCCAGCGGGCAGCCTCTTCCATAAGGGGCAGGTTGCTTTGGGCAAAGACGTAACCATGCGCCGATATAATGGGGTTCACAATGGGGAACTTGTAGTCTTTGAGTAGGTAATCCGGCTGCTGGTCCGGGTTCTTGTGGTTGGGACCGGAGACCAGACGTACTTCGTGTCCTGCCTCCCGCAGTTTTGCTACGGTGCGCCGGGCGCTGGCAGCCAAGCCATTCCCGGTGGTGTAGAAATTATTGAGGACAAAAAGGATTTTCATAGTTTAGTTTTTAAATACGCGCTGCAGCAAGTCCTTGTATTCCTCTACCCAGCTGTTTTTCCAGTCGTGCCCGCCGGGAAAGAGGAAGAAATGATGCCGGAACCCTCTCTGGTTCATTTTGTCGTGAAAATCTTCGGTGGAGGGGAGCATAATGTCCTGTTCACCCGCATAGAGATAATATCCTTCCGGAGACTGGGCAAACTGGACGGCCATTTTCTGGAACAGGTTGGAATAGAACTGCTTTTTGTAAGGATTGGACTTGCCCAGGCACCACATATAGGGCGAGAAAGCGGCCACATACCCGAATGTCTCCGGGTGATTGGCACTGATATAGATGCTTTGGTAGCCGCCTACGGAAAGGCCCGCAATGACTCTGTGCGCTTTGTCCGGGACGGTGCGGTAGAGGCTGTCCACCAGCTGAACGACATCTTGTACAAAGGCCGATTCCACAACGCCGTCCACCTCCCAGATGGACTCCCAGGCGTCCTTGAAGCGGCCGCCTTCGTAGTCGGTGTCGTCGTTGTACTGGTTCACGTTGGGCATCACTACGATGCAGGGTAGGGCTTTCCCGCCGCGCCACAGACTGTCGGTGCTCTGGTACACCTCCCCGAAGCGGATCCAGGCGGTTTCATAGCCGCGTGCACCATGCAAAAGATAGATGACCGGGTAATGCTCCCGGCTCTGATAATAATCGGCCGGGAGATACACGATCATCCTTCTTTTGGTGGGACCGGGAACGCTGCAGGAATACTGCACCTCTTCCACAATCCCGCTGGGTTGATAATCCCGAATGGCAGGTCCTGGCAGGTAACGCTCCGAAGAACGGAATCGAAAAATTCCGCAGGACGTACATACCAACAGGATTAGCAGCGGTGCAAGTTTTTTCAAGACGGAATTACTCTGTTTCCGGAGCCAGGGTGGTGTAGACGTTGGTTACGTCTTCATCGTCCTCCAGCAGACCGGTGAGCTTTTCCAGGGTGGCGCGCTGTTCGGGCGTCACTTCCTTCAGATCCACGTTGGGGATTTGCTCGAAGCCGCCGGAAATGAGCTCGTAGCCTTTTTCTTCGATGTATTTCTGGATTTGGCCGTAGGCGGTGTAGTCTCCGTAGATGGAGATTTCCACGGTCACGTTCTCGTCCTCGTCTTCCACTTCCTGCTTGAACACTTCCTCTGCGCCGAAGTCGATGAGGTCCAGTTCCAGTTCTTCCACGTCGATGGGCTTGGCCGGGTCTTCCTTGATGCGGAATACGCACTTATGGTCGAACATGAAGGCCACGGAACCGCTGGTCTGGAGGGCGCCGCCGCACTTGGTGAAGTAGCTGCGGACGTTGGCGACGGTACGGGTGTTATTGTCCGTCGCGGCCTCCACGAGGTAAGCGATGCCGAAGGGACCGAAGCCTTCGTAGATGATCTCCTTGAAGTCACCGGACT
>CAMYWP010000035.1 GCA_947302825.1 uncultured Bacteroidales bacterium | reverse complement strand
ACTCCTACCGCCATTTCTGGGATCCGGACCTGCAGTTCATGCGCGGCCGCAAGGTGGACGGCAAATTCACCGAGCCCTTCGACCCCATCTACAGCCGCCACGAGACCTCCGACTACACCGAAGGCACCGGCTGGCAGTACCTGTGGCTGGTTCCGCAGGATGTGGACGGCCTGGTGAACCTCTTCGGTTCCAAGGAAGCCACCCTGGCCAAGCTGGACGGCCTGTTTGAGGCCCCGGACCACATTGAAGGCGAGAACGCCAGTCCGGACATTTCCGGCCTGATCGGCCAATATGCCCACGGCAATGAGCCCAGCCACCACACCATTTACCTGTACAGCATGCTGGGTGCTCCGGAGAAAGCCGCCGCCCGCCTGCACCAGGTCTATGAGGAAATGTATTTCAACGATGTAGAAGGCCTGGCCGGCAATGAGGATGTGGGTCAGATGAGCGCCTGGTACGTACTTTCCGCCATGGGCTTCTACCAGGTGGAACCCGCCTGCCCGCGCTTCTGGTTCGGTCTGCCGCTGTTCCCGGAAATGAGCGTCAAGGTATCCGGAGGCACCTTCACCATCAAGGCCGATGGTCCCCTTGATGGCCACATCGCCTCCGTGAAACTGAACGGCCAGCCCTACGACAAGCCCTACATCGAATACGCCGACATCATCGCCGGCGGCACGTTGGAATATACATTAGAGTAAAACAAGATGAAGGGTATTATATCGCAAACCGTCGCTTCGCGACCCCTCCCATCCTTACGGACGGGCCCCTCCCTCTTATGAGGCCGAGGGTGGCCACAGGTTTGCGATACAATACCCTTCATCAAATGATTCTTAATAATTATGCTGTATCCGCTGAAATTTGAACCTATTCTTAAGACTATTGTTTGGGGCGGGGAGAAGATTGCCCCTTACAAAGGGATTGAAACCGAGCAGAAGCACATTGGCGAAAGCTGGGAGCTGTCCGGCGTGGCCGGCAATGAGAGCGTAGTGGCCGAGGGTCCCCTGAAGGGCAAGACCATCGCCCAGCTGGTGAAGGAGTACAAGGGCGAACTGGTGGGAGAGCACGTATATGCCAATACCGGCGACGAGTTCCCGCTCCTCATCAAGTTCATCGACGCCCTGACCGATCTGAGCATCCAGGTGCATCCGAACGACGAGCTGGCCGCCGTACGGCACAACGGCTCCAAAGGCAAGACCGAAATGTGGTACGTGGTGGCGGCCGATGAAGGCGCCCACCTGCTGGCCGGCCTCACGGAAAAGATCACACCGGAACAGTATGCCGCCAAGGTGGCCGATGGCACCATCACCGATGTCCTGGCCCGCTATGACGTGCATCCCGGCGATGTATTCTTCCTCCCGGCCGGACGCATCCACGCCATCTGCGGCGGCTGCTTCATCGCAGAGATTCAGCAAACCTCCAACATCACCTACCGCATTTACGACTACGGCCGTCTGGGCCTGGACGGCAAGCCCCGCGAGGTGCACACGGAACTGGCCAAAGATGCTATCGACTATACAGTGTATCCGGACTACCGCACCCATTACAGCCCCGAGCAGGACGAAGAACAGGAGGTAGTCAGCTGCCAGTACTTTACCACCAGCATCTATGACCTCACCCTCCCCTACGCCAAGGATTTGAGCGGCATTGACTCCTTTATGGTGGTGATGTGCCTGGCCGGAGAAGGCACCCTGGAAGTAGACGGCGAGGAAGTCCCCGTCCACCAGGGCGAGACCGTCTTAATTCCAGCTGCCGCCGACGACATCTGTTTTGTCCCCGACGGTAGCATGAAGGTACTGACGTCGTATATCCGTTAGTTCAAACCACGGGCGCGCATCAGAGCAGAGGGGTCGGGTTCGGCTCCTCTGAACTGTTTGTAGAGCACCATGGGCTCTTCGCTGCCGCCTTTTTCCAGGAAAGTCTTGCGGAAGAGGGTGGCCGTCTCCTTGTTGAAGATGCCATCGGCCTTGAACTTCTCCCAGGCATCCACGGCCAGGACCTCGCTCCAGAGGTAGCCGTAGTAGCCGGCGCTGTAGCCGCTGCCCATGATGTGGATGAAGTAGGTGGTGCGGTAGCGCGGAATAATCTCATCGATGAGGCCCATTTCGGCGCACACCTTGGTCTCGAAATCACGCACGCTCTGGGCATCCGTGAACTGGGCCAGCTGGGCCGATGAGAGTTCGTGCCACTTCATATCCAGGATGGAGGCGGCGCACAGTTCACCGGTCATGAAGCCCTGGTTGAAGGTGAGGGATTTCCGGACTTTTTCTACCAGTTCGGCCGGGATAGGTTCACCCGTGCGGCAGTTGTTGGCATAGTTGGTCAGGATTTCGGGCACGAAGGCGAAGTTCTCGTTGAACTGCGAGAACATTTCCACAAAGTCGCGGGCCACGGACGTACCGCTCACGGTGGTGTAGTGGCACTGGCTCAGGAAGCCATGAAGGGCGTGGCCGAACTCGTGGAAGGCCGTCTGTACGTTGTCGATGGTAAGGAGGCTGGGCTGGGCATCCGTGGGATCGGTGCCGGGAGCCGGGAAGTTGCACACGTTCACGATGATGGGGCGCACACCGGCTTTCTGCTCGCGGAAGTTGTTCATCCAGGCGCCGCCGCGCTTGGTGGGACGCACGAAATAATCGCGGTAGAAGATGCCGATCAGGCTGCCGTCGGCGTCGGTGATCTTATAGGCGTGCACGGAGGGCTCGTAAACCTCTACCTCGCCGGTCACCTCTTCAAACTGAAGGCCGTAAATCCTGCTGGCGGCGGTGAAAACACCCTTCATCACGCTGTCGGCCTGGAAGTAAGGCTTGGTCTGGCTCTCGTCCAGGGCATACTTCTGGGCGCGCAGCTGTTCGGCGTAATAGCTCCAGTCCCAGGCCTGGATCTTGTGACCCGCGATTTTCTCCATTTCCTTCATCTGGGCCTTGGCACCGCGCATGGCGGCATCCATGATGGGCTGCAGGAAGTTGTCCACGGTCTCGGGCGTGCCGGCCATCTTGTTGGAAAGCTGGTAGGAGGCAAAGTTGGGATAGCCCAGGAGCTCGGCCATTTCGGCCCTCAGACGCAGGGTCTCCAGGACAATGGCGTTGTTGTCGTGCTCGTCACCGTGGTTGCCGCGGGAGCTGTAGGCCTTGAACACCTGCTCACGCTTGGCGCGGTCCTCGCAGGAGCCCATAAAGTCGTAGTATTCGCTCACGGTGATGCCGGTGGCCTCCTTGAAGGCGTTGTTCTCGGCCAAAAGGTTCTGGCCGAATTTCTGGCTCAGGGTGGCCAAGCGCACGTTGATTTCGGCGAAGCGCTTCTTGGCCTCGGGCTCCAGGCCCACGCCGTTGCGCAGGAAACTCTCGTAGATCTTCTTCACCACCATCTGCTGCTCGCGGGTGAGGCCTTCCGACTGCTCGAATACGGCCTTCACACGGGCAAAGAGGGCTTCGTTCATCATGATTTCGTTGGAAGCCTCGGTGATGAGGGGCTGCACCTCTTCCTCGATGGCCTGCATCTCGGGCGTGGAATCGCTTTCACTCAAGTTGAAGAAAACGCCTTCCAGTTTGTCCAGGATGGGGCTGGCATCCTCGAATGCCAGGATGGTGTTGTCGAAGGTGGGGGCCTCCGGATTGTCCACGATGGCCTGGATATTGGCCTTCTGCTGGGCCAGGCCGGCATCGAAGGCAGGCCGATACTGGTCGATGGTTATCTTTGAGAAGGGAGCGGTGCCGTAGGGCGTATCCCACTCCTGCAGGAAAATGTTTTCGGGGGTCTGTTTGCAGGCAGTAAGCATGGAAAAGGCTGCGAAAAAGATCAGTAAACGTTTCATATCTTAAAGGTTAGACGAAGCAGGTAATTCCAGCGGGGAAGGAGCGTAGTGGCTGCCGAAAGCTGGGTTTTGAGGCCGGCCGACAAGCCCAGGATGCTGCGCCCCAGCGTCCAGGTATGACCGCCCTTGAAGAGCAGGGACACCAATGCATTGCTGTCCAGGACATCGGCCGATGCAAAGCTGGCACCCTTGCTCCAGCACAGGCCGCCGGAGAGGTATCGTCCGTTCCCCATAAAGGCCAGGCCTTGCAAGGAAAGGTTCGGAACTATGAGCACAGGCAGTTTGAAGCCCAGTTCCGCGCCGTAGCCCAGACCGTCGTCGCGGGTGATGGCATAGGCGGTGGCACGCACGTTGATGCCGTTGCTGTTGTAACTCCAGTTAAGGTCGGCGGTAAAGCGGGCAGGCAGCTCTCCGTGAAGCTGGAAGCCGCCTACACTGGCCCACAGGCGCGTATTGCCGGCAAAATAATGGACGCTGGTCTTGCCCTGCCAATTGAGCCAGGAGACTTCACCAAGGCGCTGGGCCTGGGATTGGACCGCCAATTGGAAGGACCAGCGGCGAAGCAGGTATGCAGCTCCGGCCCATACCTCCAGTTGACGGTCCTGCACATTCACCAGGGAGAGCCGGGAATCCAACCCGCCCTGAAGGGTCCAGTGCTTGGACAATCGGCTGCTGATGCCGCCCGAAAGGTGCATCTGCTCGCTGCCGCGTGCCAGTTCGCTCAGGGCGGTTACAAACGCCCGGGTGCGCCGGGTGGGCGTATAGGTATAACGGACGAACGCCATTGGAGTAGCGGTATACATAAAAGCGGCGCTAAGGCGACTGGACGGGGAGAAGATCTTATCAGCGCCTAAATAGCCTGAGGCTATTTGCGCGGTAGGATCGGGCGACAGGTCGGCCGTATGGGCGCTGGCATCGGCCGATATCACCCATCCGCTCGGGAGGTTGCCGGTAGAATAGGATGCCTGCCCCCACAGGTGGGCCAGGGCGTTGTTGCTATACAGGCTGGTATGCAGGCCGCTGCGGAAAGAGCCGGCCGTGCCGTCGATACTGGTGGTGCCGTTCAAGCCGCCGAAAACATCGTCCATGGCGGCACCTTCCACCGTCCGGTTTTCCCGGAAAGCCTCGAAAAGGCCGCTGCGGGCTACTACATCTTCGGTCAAATGCACACCGGCCAGATAATAGTCCCTGTCCTGCAGACCCCGCGCACCGTAACGCGCCTGGGGAAAATCCTGGCGCGCCAGGCTGTTCACTATGTCCGTGGACCCGAACAGGACCTCCGGTTCGTCGGTCCCAACGTGGTACACGGCATTGAGCGTTAAATTATATAGGTTCTTCACCTTCCCCTCCTGCACGTTCACGGAGAGGTGGTTTTCCAGAAACTCCGTGGCCAGGATTACCAGGGTATAATCCCCTTCCGGCAAACCGGAGATAAGGAAGTTGCCTTTTTTGTCGGAGCGGGTTTCCTCTACCAGATTCGTTCCCTGATACAGGCATACGCGGGCGTTCTCCACGGCATATCGGCCCATCTTGGAGAGCACCCGGCCTTTCACGCCGGCCTCCTGTGCCCACAGCACAGCGGCGGCCAGCAAGCCTAACAGTATCAGGATCAGTTTTCTCACTGCTTCTTCAGAACGATATAGGTGGGATAATGATCCGAATAACCGGCAATGAACTTACCGTTGGAGAAAGTACGGAACGGCGTTCCCTTGTAGGGACCGCTTTGCTGGGTCATGTAAGGTTTCTCGAACACCCGGCCGTAATAGCCGTTGTCCAACTGCTGGATACCCAGGGTGCCTTTCTTGGCATTCACCAGGGTTTCGCTTACCAGGATGTCGTCGAAGATATTGGGGTTGCCCCGGTAATACAGCGAGCCGATACCATCGTCCAGCATGACCCAGAAGGGATTGAAGAAATCCCCTATCTGCACTTCCTCAATGGTCCTGCGACCGTGCAGATAACCGGAGAGGGATTCATCCTGGGGATTGTCGTTCATGTCGCCCATCACTACGCACTTGATACCGGGATATTTCTGCTCCATGAGCTGCGTGTGCTGGTACACGATTTCGGCCGCACGGGCACGCAGGTCCAGTCCTTTATCGCCCCTTCTGGAAGGGAAATGGCACACGTAGAAGGCGAAATGCTCCCCGTCGATGATACCATGCACCATCAGGACGTCGCGGGTGCGGAAATCGGCCTGCTCCTGCTCATTGTAGGTGGTGATGGGGATGGAAGTGTTGAAGTTGTACGGCAGGCAAGCGCTATCCACCACCTTCATGCGGGCGGGGTTGTACAGCAGGGCGCAGTCGATGCCGCGGCGGTCCGGGCTCTCATAGTGCACAATCTTGTAATTGGCATTCACCAGGGCCGGTTCTTTCAGCAGATCTTCCAGGGCGTGGCGGTTTTCCACCTCCGCCAGGCCCAGCACGGTGTGCCACACGCCGGTTTCGGCCTTGATATCGGCCAGCACCTGAGCGATGTTCTTCAGTTTCACGGCATATTTGTCGGCCGTCCACTCGTTGGCTCCGTCCGGGAGGTATTCGTAGTCGTTCTTGCCTTCGTCGTGGAGCACGTCGAAGAGGTTCTCCACGTTGTAGAAGCCAATCACATGCTTCCCGCCCTTTTTCTTGGCACATCCTTGGGTGGGGAGCAGCAGCGCGACGGCTGCCAGAATGAGGATGATCCGTTTCATGCTTACAGATTCCAGAATTTGTTATCCTTGGGTTTTGCGGCCTTCACGGCAGCGGCTTTATCGGCCGGAAGGTTCACAAAGAAAGTCAGACCCGTCTTGTCTTCCAGTTCTTTCAGGGAAAGGGCGCAGTCCTTGTAACCGTTGGGGTCGTCGTAATCCTTGTGCTCCAGATAGAAGCCCACGCCGATGTAGCTGCCCTTGCTAAGGCGCAGCAGGGCCTTGTAATAGGCCTTGGGAACGGCCACGGCGCTGCCGTCGTGGTCCTTGACGGTGGGGCAGCTGCTATCGGCGATGCAACCCGTCACCACATACAGGGTATCCGTGCCATTGGAGGATGCGCTCCAATCGCGCACCGCAATTTCCAGGTTGTTCCAGATGCCCTGGTTGAACTTCTGTCGCTGCGGCGTCACATTGGTGGAATAGAAGGTATGCTGGTTGGTCATGGCACCGCCGGAACGGTCGGCCGAAGCTATCTGGTGGCCGCGGTCATAGCCCTTAGAGGAGAATTCGTAGCTGCCGCCGGAAGAAACGTTGGCCTGCTTGGCGGTCACGAAGGGATCCTTTTCCCAGTTGGAATTCTCGCGGTTCACGCGGTTCTTGGTGAACTGGTCGTACAGCGGATAGGCCACCCAGTCCGACACCAGGCAGGAAGCGTTATAGGAGAAGGAATAGTCCCTCACGCGGTCGAAGCGCAGGATGGTGGTATGGGCATGCCAGGCCGATGCATCCTTCACCTGGGGCAGTTCCATCCAGGCGGGAACAGCGGTGTATTGGTCGCCTTGGTCGTCCGGAAGGAGTGTCTGGCGGTCTACGGATACCATCATATTCACGATTTCCCAGGTGGGAGCCGCTTCCGTGGTGCTCTTGTACACGAAGGCAATCTTGATTTTCTTCCCTT
The DNA here is from genome assembly GCA_947302825.1 of uncultured Bacteroidales bacterium. Lineage (GTDB taxonomy): Bacteria > Bacteroidota > Bacteroidia > Bacteroidales > UBA932 > Cryptobacteroides. Next base: position 6,387 of record CAMYWP010000035.1, on the reverse strand, counting down.
TGAAGGCGCTCAGGGAGATGTTGCCGGACTGTGCCAGTTCAAAATAACTGTGGGATACCAGCCACTTGGGAATCTCCCTGTCGGACCAGCTGGAGCCGCCGTCCGAGGAAACCTTCACGGAGAAATAATCCTTGGGCTGGCCTTTGCTCACATAGGCGAAGGCATGGTCGAAGTACAGGTTGGCATCGGTGTAATCCGTGAGGTCGATCTCCGGGGAGATGAGCCAGCTTTCGGCCTTATGATTGGTGCCGCCGGAACCCTCCGAAGCAGAGGCCTGGGCTCCGTATTTGGCATTGCTGCCGGATTCGTATTTCCAGATGTTACCGCTGAAACCACCCTTGTCCTTATCCTGGACCGTAAAGGCCCCCAGACCTTTGGTAAAGTCCTGGGACATAATGACATCCGGCAGCTCCTTGGGAGGATCCGGCGTGGGTTTGTCAGGGTTGTTCTTGCCGCAGGCACACACGGCGCCCACAGCCAGGAAAGCACAAAGGAAAAAACGGTACTTCATAAAGCCTCATATTTAGTCTTAGCCTACAAATATAGAAAAGATTCCGGTGAAAAAAAAGCGCGGCCCCCTATGGGGGTCGCGCCTTTCAAACTATGTCGGCAGATTAGTTGGCCGGGGTCAGGGACCAGAAGAAACCACCGTTCACCTGAGGAACATCCTTGTACACAGACCTGGGACCGAAGACGGTGAGGATGTCACCCACCTTGATGCCCTGGGCAGCTACAACACCCTTGCGGGCATCGCCCGTGGCGCCCACGCCCGGATAGCAACCGTAGACATACAGGTCGTTGGTACCATCGGTGATGTAGATGTTGCCATAGGTCGCGTTGGCAATCTCCTTCACCACACCGGAGACACGGTACCATGAACTGTTCACGCCGGCAGTCAGGAAGGTAGGAATGTCTACCTCGGTCACAGCGTGATCCAGGGTTTCGAAAGTGGTGGTACCCATCTGAGGCGTGCCCTTATAGGAGGTACGCTTACCGATAACGGTAACCACATCGCCCACCATGGCGTCGGATTTCTCGAAACCTTCGGCACGATAGATGAGCACCTCACCGCTGTAGTCGCGGATGTAGAAGCTCTTGTTCTGCTTGTCGGAAGCATACATGCCGGTGATGACACCCTGCACGCGATAAACCGTGTCGTTTTCATCGGCATCGATGAACTGCTGAACGGTTGCGGCTACGATGGCACCCTTCTGGTTGATGGTGGCCTCGGAGGTGTATTCCTTATGGCCGTCGGTGGTCACGAAGGTAATGTTGACACTACGGTCGCCGCCTTCGTTGGCACGGGCCGAGAAGGTTACAATGCCTTCGGAGTGGTCAATTGCGGTTACACCCAGCCAGGTCTTGGCGCTCTCGGGGATGGAAACATCGATACCATTGCCCTTGCAGGTAACCTTGACAGCCACATCACCGCCTTCTACGGGAATGGCATCCAGGTTCTCGCCATAATCAATAGCATCCACCTTGATGAGGGACTTGTTGATCTTGATCACGGTGACATCCACCAGTTCAATGGTGGTGCCGTAGGTGGTCTTGGGACCTTCAACGGTTACTTCGTCGCCTACTTCAAGACCCAGGCTCAGGAAGTTCTTGGTCTGACCCTTGGCATCCAGCGTACCGTAAATGGTGATGGTGCCGGTGTCGTCGGTGAGATACCAGTTGCCATAGGTGGTGTTGTAGATACCGGTGCAGATACCCGTCACGCGATAGGTCTTGCTGTCGGGACCGGCGATGATCTCGGCGCAGGTGGCTTTGGAGACGGTGGCGATACCCTGGATCACATTGATGTGCTGGGTCTGTTCACCGCACTTGATGAGTACCTCGGCGGTACGGCCTTCGCCTGCGGGGGCAGAGAAAGTAAGGGTGCTTTCACCGGCACCGCCCATGGTGGGGGAAACGGTGAGCCACTTGGCAGTAGCCTCATCAATGGCAACATACCAGGAATCGGTAGCGGAAACCGTGATGGAGGTGTTGGCGCCCACTCCGGTGCTCAGAGCCACGTAGGAGCTGGAAACCTTGATCGCGTCCAGATAGTGGTCGGCCTCTTTCTGGCAACCCACAAGAGCGAGGGTTGCAACGATGGAAGCAAAAATATACTTGAGTTTCATAAGATAAGCCGATATAGATTAGTTGAACAGATATTTGATACCGATGGAAGCATACCAGCACTGACCAAGGCCGTGGTTAAGAGTCCAGGTCTGGGTGCTGCCGCTGATGGAGGAAGGAGTGGAGAAGGTAGCATAACCCTGGGCATCCACACCTTCATACTTGAGGATACGAGGATCGGAACCGATCTCCGGATTCAGGTACTTGGCTACGCCCCAGCTGCTGTTGAACAGGTTCAGGAGGTTCTTGAGGTCGAAGCTCAGCTGCAGGGTGTTCTTGGTCTGGCCGATCTTCACGGTGAAGTCGTGCTTGTAGCTCAGGTCCAGACGGTGTACCCAAGGGCTGTACACGCTGTAAGCCTCGGCGTATTCGCCCTGGTGCTTGCTCAGGTAAGCGTCCTTGTGCACATAGTCCATGAAGCGGTCGCGGTCGTCGGCGGAGACGAAGCGGAACTGGTTGCTGGCAACCTCATCGTCCGTGGGGATGTAGAGGGCGTCGTAGTTGTAACCGTCACCGTTCATGTCGTTGGCCATCATATAAGAGTAGTTGTAGCCACCCTTCCAGGCCTCATAAATGAGGGAATAGTGGTTGCCGCACTTGTCGTGATGGGTAGCGGAAGCGACCACACGGTCAGGAGTTACATACTGGGAGTTGTGCAACTTGATGTAGTTGGGGCCTTCCACGGTGGGAACATAGGTGAAGGCAGACTCGGCGGCGGAGCCGGGCATACCGGTGATTTCCTTGTTCACGGTGTGGGTGTAGGCGGCCATGAAGCTGAGGCCCTCGATGGGCTGCATGTTCAGGGTCACGTTGGCGCTCCAGCCATAACCCTGATTGGTGTTCTCCAGCACGAAGGCAGGCTTGCCGCTGCGGAAGGCACCAGCAGGATAAACAGGACGGTTGTCGGCGCCGTTGAAGCGGGCGAAACCACCCACGTTCACCATGCTCCAGTCGGAGATGGAGACGGCATTGACGGTCTTGTTGAAGATGCCTTCGGCCGTGATGCTGAACGGGAAGGAAGTAGGGAAGCTGTAGTCGATGGCCAGGGAGGTCTTCCAAACCTGAGGCATCTTGAACTTGGGATCCACGGCGGAGATGGTGGACGGAACCGTACCGTCTTCCGGGGAAACGGTGGTGGGATAACCCAGGCTCTGGAGTTTGTTCAGGAGGGCGGCGACAGTAGCCTTGCCATCCTTGTCGGTCACAAGACCGCCGGCGAACTCATCCATGGAGAAGCCCATCTTCTTGGCGTTGGAAGCATTGATCTGAGCCTGGTACTGAACCAGACCACCGTTGGTGGGCATGTTGGTGAAGAACACCAGAGGCAGACGGCCGCTGAACAGGCCGGTACCGCCGCGCACCTTCAGGCTCTTGTTGCCCAGGACATCCCAGGTGAAACCGACGCGCGGGGATACGGTTACCTTGGAGGTGGGCCACTTACCGGTATCGATATGGGTTTCCTGATAATTCTTGGCCTTAGGATAGTAGTTCAGGTCGTAGATGGCCTTGTTGGTCATCAGGTCGCCGTTGTTGAAGAACAGACCGTCCAGACGCAGGCCGTAGGTGAGTTTGAAGCGGTCGGTGGCATTCCACTCGTCCTGGGCATAGATGCCGGCCTTGTAGAACTGCACACGGGCTGCAGGATACTTCTCGCCGTCGTAACCGTAGGTGAGACACACCACTTCCGGGGTAGCGCCGCTCAGGAAGTCGCTCACGGACTCATAGCGGTAGTAGCCGCTACCGTTACGCATGTACTGGTTGTCGGCCATCTGATACTCGAAGCTCAGGCCTCCGGTAACCTTGTGGGAACCCAGATACCAGGTGAGGTCGTCCTTCACGTTGGCCACGGTGTTGTGCACGGCGTTGTTCCAGGTGAAGAGTTCGTAACCCAGGGCCATGTAGTTGTTGGTACCCTTTCCGTCTTCCATCAGGTCACCGTCCTTGATGTCGATGAAGGGGAATTCCTCGGAGTTGGTGCCACGAACGTCGTTCAGCAGGGAGAAGGTGGCCAGGAACTGGTTGCTCAGGTTATCGGAAAGACGGCTGTTCAGATCCAGGGACCAGGTGCTCACCAGGTTCTTCATGGAGTACATGGAGTTGGCAAAGGACATGGAGGATTTGGACATACGGCCGTCCACCATACGGGTACCACCGTCCATGGAGGAAGCATTGGGGCTGTTCCAAATGTTGTTCAAGGTGTAGTTGTAACGGAGAGCCAGGTGGTGCTTCTGGGTGATGTTCCAGTCCAGACGGGCCAGGATCTTCATGTTGTTCTCGTTGGCGGGGAAGTTGGTCCAGGAACCGGTGTCATAGCCATACTTCTGGGAAACGAAGTTGGAAACGCGCTCAAGGTCGGCGTTGGTGGTGCGGGAAACGTAGTTGTTAGGATCGGCCACACCATTGTCGGAACCTCTCCAGCGGTTCACGATGGAAGGGACCTGGATGTATTCGAAGTTCACGAAGAAGAAGAGCTTGTTCTTCACGATGGGGCCACCGAAGGTTAGACCGTAGGTGGTGCTGCGGTTCTTCTCGCGGGCGCCGGAAATCTGTTCGCCGTCCACGGTGTCACCCTGCATGTTCTCGTTCTTGTGATACACATAGGCCGTGCCCTTGAAGGTGTTGGTACCGGACTTGGTGATGGCGTTCACACCACCGCCGATGAAGTTGGTCTGGCGGACATCGTAGGGGCTGATCACAACCTGGAGTTCCTCGATGGCGTCGATGGAGATGGGGTTGCCACCGCCAGGGAGGTTGGAGGACAGACCGAAGTTGTTGTTGAAGTTGGCGCCGTCAACGGTGAAGTTGGCGGTACGGCCATCGGAACCGGCGAAGCTCATGCCGTTACCGCCGTAGGGAGACAGGCGGGTTACGTCGGTGATGCTACGGTTCACAGTGGGCATGGAGGTGATCTGATCGCTGGCGATGTTGGTCACGGCACCCGTACGCTCCTGGGCATTGAACTTGGAGGTGGGGGAAGCGATCACGATGGTACCTTCCAGCATTTCGGTGGACTCGGCGATCTTGGCATCCAGGGCGAAGGTTTCGGCCAGCTGGAGGGTTACGCCGGTGTAAGTGGCATCCTGGTAACCCAGGCAGGTGAAGTCCACTTTGTAGGGACCGCCGGTACGCATACCCTGAATGGTATAACGACCATCGGCATTGGTTACGGCGCCGTAAATAGTACCGGAGGGCTCGTGCAGGGCCACAACGGCTGCGCCAATGACAGGCTCGCCGGCCTGGTCCACCACACGTCCGGAGAGGGAGGAGGTGGTCACCTGGGCATAGGCGACAGTGCCCGCAATCAGCGTAGTGAATGCGAGCAGAAGGCTTTTAAAAGCGTTTCTCATAAAGGGTTTTGATAAGAATAAATATTGATAACTTATTTTCGTCCCAACTAACCGCCGCAAAGGTACAACTTTTTTGGGATAAAAAAAACGGAATCCGTGAAAGATTCCGCTAAAGTTTTCAACAGTTTTTCCACCTATTTAATTATAAATTAAACGCCTTCTTGATGGAGGGGACGACGTCCAGCAATTCCCAGCCGAAGAACTGCACGATTTTCTCCTTTCCCTGCACCTTCACGGTCTTGCGGTAAGGCTTGCGGCCCATGTGGCCATAGGCGGCCGTGGGGGCATAGATGGGATTCTTCAGGCCGAACTTTTTGATGATGCCGGCAGGGGTCAGGTTGAAGAGCGTCCGCACTTTGTCGGCAATCTCGCCATCGCTCAGGCCGGCATGCGCCGTGCCGTAGGTGTCCACGAAAACGCTCACAGGTTGGGCCACGCCGATGGCATAGGCCAGCTGGACCAGGCACTCATCGGCCACCCCGGCTGCTACCAGGTTCTTGGCGATATAGCGGGCGGCGTAGGCGGCGCTGCGGTCCACCTTGGACGGGTCCTTTCCGGAGAAGGCTCCTCCGCCGTGGGCGCCCTTGCCACCATAGGTATCCACGATGATCTTGCGCCCCGTGAGGCCGGTATCCCCGTGCGGGCCGCCGATCACGAACTTGCCCGTAGGATTCACGTGCAGGATGAAGCTGTGGATCAGGCTGGCGGTCTTTTCCGGCAGGGAGGCCTTCAGGCGGGGAATCACGATCTTCTCCACATCGAAGCGGATCTTGTTCTGCATGGCGGCATCCACCTTTGTGTGGCCGTACTGGGCCACGGCATCAGCGTAACTCATGTGACCCAGGCTCTCGGGCACGAATTCGTCGTGCTGGGTGCTCAGGACGATGGTGTGCACCTTCACCGGCTGGTGGGTTTC
>CAMYWP010000034.1 GCA_947302825.1 uncultured Bacteroidales bacterium | reverse complement strand
ATAAGCCTCCATGGCGCCCTCCGTGTAATATTCCGGCAGGCGTTTTTCCATCTTGGGACGCCGAACCGTCCGCACTGGGTTGCTCTTGATCACGCCCTCTTTCATCAGGAAGTTGCAGTACCCGCTAAGCGCACTCATCTGCAAATGTACCGTCCGGGGCTTCAATCCCTGCTCAATCAGGTGTCCCTCGTACTCCCGAATCAGAGAAGGAATAAGGTACTCTACCAGACTGTCATCCTGAGGAGCATTAGCGACGAAGGATCTGTAGCCTCTCAACGCATCTTCATACAGTTTTTGTGTCCGGACCGAATACCGTCGGACATCCCTCAGATAAGCTATATAGGATGCAATATCTGTCATTCTGAGCTTCCTCTTGTCATTCTGAGCGAAGCGAAGAATCTCCGGCCACCAGCCCCATTTCGGCGGCCTTGGCCCTCATATAGGCATCGGCTGCTTCGAAGGTATAGGGAATCTCCCCGTCCAGGACGGCGTTTTTCACCATTTCTTTAAGCTGGCCGATGGTATTGCAAGGCTCTAGGCCGAAGACCTCCATGATATAGTCCCCGGTGATGGGGTTCTTCCAGTTGCGGATTTCGTCCTTCGCCTCCACTTCTGCCATCTTGGCCTTCACCAGTTCGAAGTTGCGGCGCAGACGCGCCACTTTCGCGGGATTCTTGGAGGTGATATCGGCGTTGCAGAGGAGCATCAGGTCGTCGATGTCCTCGCCGGCGTCGAAGAGGAGCCGGCGTACTGCGCTGTCGGTCACTTCGTCGTCCACCAGGGCGATGGGCCTCAGGTGCAGGCTCACCAGCTTCTGGACGTATTTCATTTTCTCGTTCAGCGGCATGCGCAGCTGCTCGAAAATCTTGGGAACCAGCCGCGCGCCCGTCACCTCGTGACCGTGGAAAGTCCAGCCCTGGCCGGGCACATAACGCTTGCTGAGGGGCTTGCCCACATCGTGCAAAAGCGCCGCCCAGTGCAGCCACAGGTTGGGTTCGCGGCCTTCTTCTTTCTCGAAGCGGATTACGTTCTCCACCACCTGGAGCGTATGGGTGAAATTCTCCTTATGTCCTTTACCGTCAACCGTTTCCACTCCTTTCAAGCGGCTCACTTCCGGCAGGAACTGCTGCAGGAGTCCGGTCTCTTCCATGATTTCGAAGGCCGTGGCGGGATAGTCCGTTAGCAGCATCTTGTTCAATTCCTCCACTATACGCTCCCGGCTAAGGATCTGCAGCCGATCGGCCATATTCTTCATGGCCTGAAGGCTTTCCGGAACAATCACGAACTTCTGCTCCTCCGTGCTTAGCCTGGCAGCAAATCGGATGGCCCGGAGCATACGCAGCGGGTCGTCGCTGTATGTCTGTTCCGGGTCCAGCGGGGTGCGGATAATCCCCGCCGCGAGGTCGCGGATGCCACCGAAGGGGTCCACCAGCGCGCCGTAGTCATCGGCCTGTAAAGAGAAGGCCATGGCGTTGATGGTGAAGTCTCTGCGAAGCTGATCTTCCTCCAGCGTGCCATCCTCCACGATGGGTTTGCGGCTTTCACGGTGATAGCTTTCCTTGCGCGCCCCCACAAATTCCACCTCCATACCATGATAACGAAGCATAGCCGTGCCGAAATTCCGGAACACGCTCACCTTGGCGTGCGTTTTCTCCGCAACTGCCTCGGCCAGTGCAATGCCGCTTCCCTCCACCACTATATCTATGTCCTTGTTAGGTCGGCCCAAGAAACAGTCCCGCACATAACCCCCAATCACGAAAGCCCTGACGCCCAACTCCTTGGCCGTCTCCCCCACCAGCTTAAACACCGGGTGATTAAGATATCCTTCCGTTATAGTCATACCATACTTTCCCACAGAGGGGCTTTCTGCATAAACTGCCAGCCATCTTCCTGGCGCTCGAAGATGAAGGTCTTGAAGCCGTTGGTGATGACTATGTACTTCACATTCAATTCGTTGTTGTATCGTAGGGCTTGGTCCACTACTGTCTGGTCCAGGGTCACTTCCGGCCGCTTGCACTCTACAATCATCAGAGGCTGAGCCTGGCGGTTGTACACCACAATATCGGCCCTGTACTGCTTGCCGGCGTGGCTAAGCGCAACTTCGCTTCCCATCATGTGCTCCGGGACGTGCATCCCTTCGTGCAGCACGGAAATGAACCATTGCCGCACAGCCTCCTCCGGCGTATTCCTCACGCTCTTCTTCCTAAGCGGATCCCATATGTACTCGCTTTCCACGATTCAAATTTACCGCTTTTCCCCCGCTTTTGCAACACCCCGCCCCCCTCTGCCAGAACGCGAACCCGTGCGAAAAACGGTCAAACTGTCCGGAATGACTTCACGGCAGAACTGAACCTGTGCAAAAAGAGGCAAAAGCGCACAGGTTCGGGTAAAATTAACTATATTTATAGCATGAAAAGACAGAATTGGTGGATTATGGCGTTGCTGCTGGTGGCGGTGAGCGTCAATCTGCGGGCACAGGATTTCCCGCGAGCCTATAAATGGTTGAACAACAAAGAAGTAGCTTTCACGCAGGACGGTACCTACACCGATGAAGCCGGCTTCACCCTCACGGTGGGCCGCAAACTACACCGTCAGCAGGGCGTGAACGCCCCTGAGAAATTCGCCGATTTCCCCCTGAAACCGGAAGGGGCCGTGAACCTCACCTACAGCCCGGATTCCACCAAACTGGCTTTCACGCGCGCGAATGACTTATGGGTAGTGGACATTGCTTCCGATAAGGAGACCCGCCTCACTTGGGACGGCACCAACACCATCATGAACGGCTACGCCAGCTGGGTGTACTACGAAGAAATCTTCGGCCGGCCGTCAAGATACCGCGCCTTCTGGTGGAGCCCGGACAGCCGGAAACTGGCCTTCTACCGCTTCGACGACACCCAGGTGCCCATGTTCCCCATCTACTCGCCTTTCGGCCAGGACGGAAAACTGCGCGAAACCCACTATCCCAAGGCCGGAGAAAAGAACCCGGAAGTGCGAATCGGCATCACCAACCTGGAAGGCCAGATCATCTGGGCCGATTTCGACCCCACCCTGGACCAGTACTTCGGCATCCCCTTCTGGAGCGCCGACAGCAAGACCTTCTACGTGGCCCGCGAGCCCCGCATCCAGAATACTTTAGACCTTTACGCCGTTAATCCGGCCGATGGCAGCAAGCGTGCCATCTACCACGAAGAGGTGCCCACCTGGCTGGACTGGATTGACGGTATGCTCTTCAGCGACAAAGGCTTATACATGGTGCGCAGCTTCGAAACCGGCTGGCAGCAGATCTACTTCCTGAGCTACGACGGCGCCACCCTGAAGCGCCTCACCGACGGCCCCAACTGGCGCGTGAGCCTGGAACGGGTAGACAAAGACGGTACGGTGTATTTCGTGGCTGAAAGGGATTCCCACGAGCGCAAGGCCCTGTACAAAGTATCGGCCAAGGGTGTGATTACCGCCCTCACGGACCCGGCACTGGATGTTTCCGGCGTAAAGTTCGCCCCCGACGGAAAGCACTTCGTATGCATGCTCTCCAACCTCCACACCCCGCCGCAAATCCGCCTCTACGGAGGCAAAACGCCCGAAACCATAGCCTCCTTACCCGCACAGGAAGGACCTCAGGGCGAACTGGTTAGCATTACTGTAGACGGTTTGGAACTCCCCGGCATCATCTATTACCCCAAGGACTTCGATCCGACGAAAAAGTACCCGGTACATGTGGACATCTACGGCGGTCCCGACTCCCCGCAGGTGAACGACCGTTGGGTTTCCCCGCTCCGCTACAACTGGTATTACCAGAACGGCATCATCGAGCTGATAGCCGACTGCCGCGCCGCCGGCCACAACGGACGCGCCGGCACCGACGCCATCTACAAGCACCTGGGCACCGTGGAAGTAAGCGACTTCATCCAGTGGGCCAAGTGGCTGCAGAGTCTGCCTTACGTTAAGCCGGAAAAGATTGGTGTAGAAGGATTTAGCTTCGGCGGTACCATGACCACCCTGCTGGTGGCCGAAGCCCCGGACTACTTCCATTACGGCATCGCCGGCGGCGGCGTGTACGACTGGATGCTCTACGACAGCCACTACACGGAACGCTTCATGTCCACCCCGGCCGACAACCCGGACGGCTACGCCAACACCGCCGTAGTGAAACGCGTAGGCGGCTATCCCGCCAAGATAGGCAGGGCCGATGGCTCCGTGATGCTCAAGCTCACCCACGGCACCGGCGACGACAATGTCCACTTCCAGAACACCCTGCAGCTGATTGACGTGCTGCACCGCCAGGGCGCCGTCTTCGACTTCATGATCTACCCCGACGGCATGCACGGTTACCGCGGCTATCAAGGCAGCCATTTCCAGGAAGAGAACCACGCCTTCTGGAAGCGCTATCTGCTGGATCAGTAACCTATTTACAAAGAAATTACTATCTTTGCGGTTACTATGTTTGTGAAAGTTAGAAACTGGTTGCAGGAGTTTCGTCTTTCGCTCAAGATGAAATTAACGCTGGCACTTAGTGCCATTGCGGTGGTCCTGCTTATGTCCAGCATCATTTCCGTGCTGGAATATCGGCGTATGTCCACCTATGTGTCGGACATGATGGCCGACAACGTACGCAACATCCACGTCACCCAGGAGTTGGTGAACGCAGTAGATACCTACAACCTGCAACTGCTGGCCGTCATCGGCGACGACAATCTCTCGTCCCTGCCGGACTTCGACCGCCAGGACTTCCTGAACCACTGCGACTCCCTGCGCATTTCCTTCGGCGCCAGCCGCACCGTTCCGCTGGCCGATTCCGTTCTGTACGCCTATTCGGCCTATATGCTGGCCTCCCTGGAACTGGAAGACGTGCTGGAATCCAGCTTCATCAACACGCGCGACTGGTATTTCAACCGCCTTCAGCCGCTCTTCGGCCGCATGCGCGGCTACCTGGACCGCCTGAGCAGCGCCATGTATGAGGAACTGGAGCAGAACTCCAAAAACTTCGACGACGGCTTCTCCCGCAGCATCATTCCGGGCATCGTTGCCGTCTCCGTAGGTATTCTCCTGGTACTCCTGCTGCTGTTCTACCTTTTGGTGTACTACGTGAAGCCCATCTACCACATGAGGGACAACCTGAAGGACTATCTGGGCTTCCGCAAACGCTACACCTACACCTTCGACGGCAACGACCAGCTCTCAGACCTCAACGCTTCCGTCACAGATCTCACGGAAGAGAACCGCCAGCTGCGCCGCCGCATTTCCGACCTCAAGGAAAAGCAGTCATGAACCTGAAGGTCATATCGCGGAACGTGGGCTTCGCCCTCCTGGTGAGTGCCCTGTTCATGCTGCTTTCGGTCTTCGTTTCCCTGGCCGATGGCGGCGACACCGCGCTGGCCCCCCTGCTCATCAGCTTCACCATCACCTTCATCTTCGGCATTTTTCCCTTCTTCTTCGTACGGAAAACGGCGCAGATTTCCCTGAAGGACGGCTACATGATCATTATCCTTTCATGGTTCCTGTCCTTCGTCTTCGGCATGCTGCCCTACGCCATGTGGGGCGGGCCTTTCAATGTGATAAACGCCTGGTTTGAAAGCGTTTCCGGTTTCACCACCACCGGTGCCACCATCCTGGAAGACATAGAAGCCCTGCCTAAGAGTCTCTTGTTCTGGCGGGCATCCACCCACTTTATCGGCGGTTTGGGAGTAGTAGTGTTCCTGCTGCTCATCATCCCCAACTCCTCCCCGGTGCGCCTGCGGCTCACCAACATGGAACTTAGCACCCTGTCCCGCGACGACTACCGCACCCGCGCCAACAAGACCGTCTACATCTTCGCTTATGTATACCTGGGCATCTGCTCCCTGGCTTTCATCAGCTATCTGTTGGCGGGAATGCCGGTCTTCGACGCCATCTGCCACGCCTTCAGCGTGTGCGCCACCGGCGGTTTCTCGTCGCGCAACCTGAGTATCGGCGCCTTCAACTCGCCGCTCATCAGCATCCTCACCATCGTGTTCATGTTCCTGGCTTCCATTCACTTCGGCATCATTTTCATGACGCTGGTGAACCGGAGCCTGCGGCCTTTGCACAATCCCATCCTGCGCTTCTATACCCTGGCGCTGGCCACTGTGGCCATCATCACTTCCCTGTCGCTCAAGCTCCAGGGAGTGGACGACAGTTGGGGTAAAGCCTTCTTGGACGGCACTTTCCACGTGATGAGCTATGCCTCCACCACGGGTTTTGCCATCAGCGACAATGCCAACTGGCCCGTCCTTCCCTGCTTCATGCTGATATTGGTGAGCCTGGTCTGCGGCTGTGCGGGTTCCACCACCGGCGGCCTTAAGGTAGACCGCGTGATGGTGCTCTTCAAGGCCATCCGCATGCAGATCATGAAGTCGCTGTACCCGTCCTCCCTCTTCGAAATCCGCGTAGGACGGCGCATCCTGCACGATGAAGAAATCTACCCGCAGGTGCTCTACATCTCCCTGTACTTCCTTCTGCTGGGCGTATCGGCCATCGTTTGTATGCTGGCCGGAGATCCCAACGGCCACGCCCTCACGGGCTCAGTGGCTACACTGGGCAATGTGGGGCCATCTATCGGCACCATCGGCTCCATGGGCAATTTCAATATGGAACCGCACTTCATCAAATTCGTCTATACCTGCAACATGTTCCTGGGCCGCGTGGAAATCTATCCGGTCTTTGCCGTACTGTCCAGCATCTTCAACCGGAAGTTCTGACATGCCCGCCCGCGACGCTTTTCTGTACAATAACTTCCTGCGCCGGTTCCCTTATGAACCCACGCCCTGCCAGGATACCCTGCTCCGGCAAACCGCCGCTTTCCTAACCAGCGACGACGGGGACATCCTGGTGGTGAACGGCTATGCCGGAACAGGAAAAACCACAGCAGTCGCTGCCATGGTAGCCGCCCTTAAGGAACTGGGTATCAAGTCCATCCTGCTGGCTCCTACAGGCCGGTCGGCCAAGGTGCTGTCGCAGTACGCCGGACAGAAAGCCTCTACCATCCACAAGCACATCTATCGGCAAAAATCGCTGGGAAACGACGGTTTCGGCCAGTTCACCCTGTCCTTCAACAAGGAACGCGGGGCGCTGTTCGTGGTAGATGAGGTATCGCTTATAGGCGTGGGTAGCGAGAGCAATTTCGGCTCCGGGAACCTGTTGGAAGACCTGATTACCTTCGTACGCAGCGGTATTGAATGCCGGCTCCTGCTCCTGGGCGACGACGCCCAGTTGCCGCCGGTAGGTCTGGACGCTTCCCCGGCCCTGTCCCCCGCCTGCATGGACAACTTCGGCGGCGTACAGTATGTCCGCCTTACCACGGTGGTGCGCCAGGCAGCCCAGTCGGGCATCCTGCAAAACGCCACCCACCTGCGCCAGTTGCTACCTTATCAGGGCCAGGCGCTGGACCTTCGGCCCGCTCCGGACGTAGAGCGCATCAGCGGCGGAGAGCTACTGGAAACCCTTTCCGATGCTTACGGCCACTATGGAGAAGACGACGTAATGGTACTCTGCCGCTCCAACAAAAGGGCGGGCCGATACAACGCCGGCATCCGCGCCTCCGTCCTCTTCCACGAAGAGCGCCTGGTGCGCGGCGAACGCCTGATGATTGTGAAAAATCACTACCTGGAGGGCCTGGAAGGTACAGATTATATTGCCAACGGCGACATGGCCAAACTGGTATGGATCAAGCATTTCGAGGAACGCTACGGCCTGCAGTTCGCCGACGCCTGCCTCTGCTTCCCGGATTACAACCAGCAGGAAGTGGAGATGAAGGTGCTGCTGGACACCCTGGAGGCCGATTCCCCCTCCCTTCCCTACGAACAGTCCCAGGCGCTATATCAGGGAGTACAGGCCGATTACGACCACATCAAAAACAAACGGAAGCGCTACGAGGCCGTGCGGGAAGACCCTTTTTTCAACGCCCTGCAAATCAAGTATGCCCATGCCATCACCTGCCACAAAGCGCAGGGCGGACAGTGGAAATGCGTTTTCATCGACAATCCTTTCTGGCAGGACGTCCTTTTGGAAGAAGACCTGAAATGGCTCTACACGGCCCTCACGCGGGCTATCGAGAAAGTCTATCTGATAAATTTTCGGGAAGAATGCTTTTCTAAATAATATTTTTTACGAATTGGTTGGAAATCAAATAAAATTTTAGTATTTTTACAACCTAAAACAAAAAGTATTATGAGAGAGACCTTCCTGGAGAAGAAAGACAACAAAAACTCCCTCCTCAAAAAGAATATTCTGTATCTGTGCATCGAAAGGGGCGAACACAGCATCGCATCCATCAGCGAAGCCATCGGCGCCTCTGTCCCCACCGCCACCAAGCTCATCGGAGAACTCATGGACGAGGGCTTCATGATCGACCTTGGCAAATCCGGCACCTCCGGCGGCCGCAGGCCTTCCATTTACGGACTGAACCCCGATGCAGGATACTTCGTGGGCGTCCATGTCCGGAACCGGCACGTAAGCGTAGCCGTCACGGACTTCAAAGGCGGTCTCATCTCCTTCAACGACGACATCCTCTTCACCATGTCGCCCAATGAGGAATCCGTCCATACCGTTGCCGCCAACATCCGGGAACTCATCAACCGCCAGGGCCTGGACTGGAACAAGATCATGGGCCTGGGCGTGAGCCTGCCCGGCCGCGTGAATCCGGTCACCGGCTACAGCAACAACTACACGTTCGACATGAATCGGCCTGTAAGCCGCATGCTGGAAGAAGATCTGAACGTACACGTGGTGCTGGAGAATGACTCCCGCGCCATGACCTACGGTGAATACCTGGGCGGCGGCCTCAAAGAGAAGAACATGCTCTTCGTGAATGTGAGCTGGGGTTTAGGTATGGGCATGATCATGAACGGCCGTCTGTACTACGGAACCTCCGGCTACAGCGGCGAATTCGGCCATTTCCCGCTGCTGGACAACGGTCAGATGTGTCGCTGCGGTAAAATCGGCTGCCTGGAAACCGGCGCTTCCGGAAGTGCGCTGGTACGCATGATCACGGAAAAACTCAATGCCGGCCGCGCCTCTTCCCTGGCCCGTCAGTTCAAGGCCGATGGAAAAATCAATATCTCAGAGGTATTTACGGCCATCCAGCACGAAGATATCCTGGCCATCGAAATGGTGGAGAAAGTGGGCACCAACCTGGGCAAGGGCCTGGCCGGTCTCATCAATATCTTCAATCCGGAACTGGTGGTCATCGGCGGTAAAGTGGCTGTGGCCGCCGGCGATTACCTCATGCTGCCCATCCGCACCGCCATCAAACGCCATGTGCTGAACATTGCCAACCAGGATACCACCATCAAACTGTCGCAGCTCAAACAGAAAGCCGCGCCTATGGGCGCCGCGCTGCTGGTCAGAAGTCGTATGCTTGGAATTTTATAACTCTTTATGCCTCAAATTTCCCAACGCGGCATGGAAATGCCGTCCTCTCCTATCCGAAAACTCGCCCCTCTGGCCAATGAAGCCAAGAAACAGGGAGTAAAAGTGTATCACCTGAATATCGGCCAGCCCGACCTTCCCACCCCGCAGCAGGGATTGGATGCTTTAGGCCGAATAGACCGGAAAACCCTGGAATACAGTCCCTCCGAAGGCTATCCCTTCCTCCGGGACAAATTGGTGAAGTACTATGCCAAGTTCGGCATAGACGTCACTCCCGCAGAGATTATCGTTACCACCGGTGGCTCGGAGGCCCTGCTGTTCTCATTCATGGCCTGCATGGATCCCGGCGACGAAATGATCATGGTGGAGCCCGGCTATGCCAACTACATTTCCTTCGCGAAAACGGCCGGCATCAAGGTGGTCACCGTCACATCCAAGATCGAAGACGGCTTTGCCCTTCCGTCTATGGAGGCCTTCGAGAAAGCCATCACGCCGCGCACCAAGGCCATCCTGCTGTGCAATCCCAACAACCCCACCGGCTACGTATACAGCCCCGCAGAGTTGCAAACGCTTAAGGAACTGGTTATCAAGTATAATCTCTTCCTCATTGCCGATGAAGTGTACCGGGAATTCGTATACAGCGGCCAGCCTTACCAGAGTGCCATGACCCTGGGCATCCCGGACAACGTGATTCTGGTAGATTCCGTAAGTAAGCGTTATTCGGAGTGCGGTATCCGGATTGGCATGCTGGTCACCCACAACAAACTGGTGCACGACACAGTAATGAAGTACTGCCAGGCCCGCCTGAGCCCGCCGCTTCTGGGTCAGATTGTGGCCGAAGCTTCCATCGAGGGAACAGAGCTGTACGCCAAAGAATGTTTCGACGAATACAAAGCCCGCAGAGACTTCTTTATCAAGGGCTTGAACGAGATTCCTGGCGTGTATTCGCCCAAACCGGAAGGCGCTTTCTATACGGTGGTGAAACTGCCGGTAGACGATGCCGAAGACTTCTGCCGCTGGTGCCTCACGGATTTCCGCCTGAACGGGGAAACGGTGATGATGGCTCCTGCAGCAGGCTTCTACAGCAATCCGGAACTGGGTAAAAACCAGGTGCGCATGGCCTATGTCCTAAAAATCGAGGATCTGGCCAAAGCCCTGGAAGTGTTGAAGGCAGCTTTAATTAAGTATAAAGACCTCCATTGATGGAGATAACCTCGCCGTTGATGTAGGAGGCCTCGGCCGATGCCAGGAAACCTACCAAGGCTGCGACCTCTTCCGGCTCCCCGAAACGGGCGGCCGGAATGTCTTTTTTAAGGGTGGCTTCGTCCAGGCCTTCCACCATGTCGGTCTTGACAAAACCGGGTGCTACGGCATTCACGGTCACTTTCTTACGTGCCACTTCCTGTGCCAGGGATTTGGTAGCGGCAATCATTCCGCCCTTGGCAGCTGAATAATTGGTCTGGCCGGGCAGGCCCTTGAGGCCGCTCAGGGAAGCCATGTTGATAATACGGCCGAATTTGTGCAGCAGCATGGGCTGCAGCACGGCGCTGGTCACATTGTACCAGCCGTTCAGGTTGGTGTTCAGCACCTTGTACCAATCGGCCGAATCCATCCAGATGAGCAGGCTGTCCCGACGGATGCCGGCGTTGTTCACCAGCACCTCGATGTAATCGTCCGGATGAGCCTCCTGCCATGCTCCGATGACGTTTTTCACGGCTTCGGCGTCGCCTACGTCGAAGCGCATCAGCTGGCCATGACCGTCGATGGAAGCCAGGGCTTCCTGGGTCGCGGCCTCGTTGGAAACATAGTTGATGAGCACTTCGTAGCCCATTTTGTACAGCTTTTGCACACAGGCGCGACCAATACCGCGGCTGCCGCCGGTTACCAGAGCATATTTCATAATTCGATGGATTTACAGGTGTTATAGGCCGATATGGTGGTCCCCAGCAAGCCGTGCAGCCCCAGGTTCTGTCCCGTAAGGAAGAGCCAGGGAAGCGGCGTTGCAGGGGCGATGAAATCGGCCGATGAATGTTTTACGAAGCCATAACCCGGATGGCGGACGGCCAGATGGGCTTGTACTTGGAGTCCGGGCAGCCGCCGGGCCGCACGGGCGATCATTTCCTCCGGATGGGCTTCCCCGAAGCAGAGGAGCTCCAGGATGCCGGTTTCCGGCTCTGCGAAGTGTACCATCAGGGTTCCGTCCAGGTAGATGGCGCCGCTCTGCCAGGGAACGCAGCCCGGCTGCAGGCGACAATAGACCGTGGTGATATCGGCCCCATTCTCCATTTTCCGGAGCCGATGGGCATAGGAAGGACGGATATGATCTTCCAAGAGATCCAGTGTATGGAGCGGATGCAGGTTGGAAACCACTACATCGGCCTGGAAACTGCTGCCGTCTTCGCAGTGGACGGTCTGTTACCTTTTTTCCACAACGGATATCCAGACCTTGCGCCAAGGCTTGAATCAGGGTTTCTCCCCCGCCCTTCAGACGCCATACGCCTTTACGGAAAGGCTCTACGATGTGCTCGCACTCGTAGTCTGTACAGGCATTAAGCCGGAGGAAGGGAAAGCCTTCATCGGGATCGGCCTTGTACCAGGGAAGGTTCATCAGACCCAGTGGACGGAAGAGTTTTTCCAGGGGCTCGCCGGGATTCAGGCCGCCGGCCGAATGGAAGCCCCGTTCGCATCGGATGCCATCCCAGTTGAAGGTATGCAGAATGCCTCCGGGCACTGGATCGGCCTCTAACAAAGTCACCTGCAATCCCTTACGGGATAGAAGCTGACCGCACAGAAGCCCGCCCAGGCCCGCGCCCACTATGAGCGCACTCTTAGGCATTCCGGATTACCAGCGTGGAATTGGTTCCGCCGAAACCGAAGGAATTGGACAGGAAAGTATCGAAATGAGTAGAAATCGTTTGGGCAGGGATGAGCAGATGGATGCTGTCCTCGTCGGGATTCTCAAAGTTGATGTTTCCGGCGATGAAGTCGTTCTTCATCATGAGGATGGAATAAATCACCTCCGAAGCGCCGGCCATCCACATTTCGTGACCAGTCTGGCTCTTGGTGGAAGTGATGAGAACCGTCTTTTCACCCAGCACGCGCAGCAGGGCCTTGGCCTCGTTGGCATCGCCCACATGGGTGGAAGTGGCGTGTGCATTCACATAACCCAATTCTTCCAGGCCGATTCCAGCACGACGGATGGCCATTTCCAGGGAACGGGCCGGGCCGTCCACGTTAGGGGAAGAGATGTGGTCGCCGTTGGCGGAGAAGCCATAACCCAGTACCTCGGCGATGATGGGAGCGCCGCGCTTGACGGCATGCTCATAGCTTTCCAGGATCACGGTAGCAGCACCGCCGCCAGGCACCAAACCATCGCGGTCGCGGTCAAAAGGACGGCTGGCCTGCTCCGGAGCGCTTTCCCGCGTGGAGAAAGCGGAAATACCGTCGAAGGAACCGGTTGCAGCAGGATTCACCTCCTGGGCACCGCCGCAAACCACCATTTCCTGCAAACCGTTCTGGATAAGCAAAGCACCCAGGCCGATAGCATGGGAACCGCTGGCGCAAGCTCCGGAAACCGTAAGGTTGATACCCTTCAGGTGGAAAATCACACCCAGGTTCATGGTGACGGTGGAGTTCATGCTCTGGAAGATGGCGCCGCTGCCACAAAGCATGGTATCTTTCTTTTCGATAATCTTGGCGATGGAATTATAAACAGCATCGGCTGTGCTGTCGTTGCCGTAAAGCAGGCCCACCTCATGATTGTCCAAATAGTCCTGGTCAATGCCGGCCTGTTTCAGGGCGTCCCGGGTGGCACAATAGGCGTATTGGGCCGGTTCCGGCATATAAACGCGCTGAGCACGAGGCAGTTCAGCCTTCAGATCCGGGGTGGGAACCCAAGCGGTAAGCCCGCTCCGGAATCCCATTTCCTTCCGCTTCTGATCCAGAATGATTCCGGACTTTCCATTATACAAGGAATCCCTCACTTCGTCCAAGGTAATACCCAGACAAGACCAGATTCCCATTCCAGTAATAACTACTCTATTCATATCTTCAATTTAGCCTGCAAATATACGTATTTTTTGGGGGCAAAAAAAGAAGGCCTGGCGTCGTTTGACGTCAGGCCTTCCAAAGAACCGCAGCGACTTACTCTCCCACCTGGTGGGGCAGTACCATCAGCGCGAGTGAGCTTAACTTCTCTGTTCGGAATGGGAAGAGGTGGTTCCTCACTGCTATAACCGCGGCAATATACGACTTGAGAGAATACATTAATAAGTATTGTAAAAGATCTTTTCGCTTCAATTTGGCGTATCTTTCTTTCAAGGGAAAGTCTCTCGGGCAATTAGTACAGGTCTGCTGAGCCCATCACTGAACTTACACATCCTGCCTATCAACGTGGTAGTCTCCCACGACCCTCAAGGGAAAACTCATCTTGGAGACGGCTTCGCGCTTAGATGCTTTCAGCGCTTATCCTGACCAAGCGTGGATACCCGGCGGTGCAGCTGGCGCCACAACCGGTATGCCAGAGGCTTGTCCGACCCGGTCCTCTCGTACTAAGGTCAGACCTCCGCAGTTTTCCTGCGCCCACAACAGATAGAGACCGAACTGTCTCACGACGTTCTGAACCCA
>CAMYWP010000033.1 GCA_947302825.1 uncultured Bacteroidales bacterium | reverse complement strand
TGCAACGATACCCATTCTGACGGCGAATGGTGCTGGTTTACCGATTCCTGTTCCTACATCATCACCTATTACGCCCCCCAAGATGAAGTCTGGGAGGATGAAGATTTTAAGAAGCCGGAAGAAGAGACCATCGTTGTGGACTGCAAGAACAAGTATCTGTACGATGCCCCCTACAATACCAAGTTACCGGATTACCACCGCTTGGATCTGGGCGTGGATTTTTCCACCACCTTCCGCAACGGGCACGGTCTGAAACTGAATCTGAGCATCTACAACACCTATAACCACCTGAATGCCTCCATGGCCTTCCTCCAGACCAACGCAGATGGCAGTTTCAGCGGCCTGGCCTATGGCCTGGTTCCCATTATTCCCCCCATCACCGCCACCTATAAGTTCTGATGAAAAAGTTCCTCTCCATATTCGCCTGCCTGCTGCTGGCTGCGTCCTGCGAGATTCCCTTCGAGCTGGACCAGGCCGGCGACACCAAGATTTACGTGCAGGGCATCGTGAACAACGGGGAGGTCTTCGTGACGGCCCAACTGGCGCAACCCATCACAGGAAAGGTTCAGGCCGATGTTCCGATGGAGATTGAGAAGTCCTGGGACGGCGACGAGTTCTCGCTCCGGGTGCGGACTTCCGGCGCAGCGCCGGCGAGCGGCCGTACCACGGTGCCGCCGCCGGTGGAAATCCGCGATATGACCTGGCAACGGGTGCAAGTGGATACCATCGACGCCGTAGATGTCCGGTTAACGCTGGACCATGCGCCAGGGGAAGGGGAGTATTACGGCATCCAAATCTTGCAACACTACGAAGTAATTTACAAGGACGGCAGCACAGAGGAAATGGACATCTACGGGACGCCCGGATATATTCTTACCGCCTCTGAAAGCGTGAGCTTCGATCTGGAAGATTTCATGCAGGTGAATTTTGACGGCCGATATTTAGGCGGTACAGACTATATGCCCTTGACCCTGATTACCCAAAAGCAGTTCGAAGGGAGTGTGTATCACTTCTATCTGGACTCTTTCGACACATCGATTCTGGACGGCATCCGGGAACGTATGCCGGAGGGGGATACAGGCGTGGCCGGCGGCGGCATTGTCAGTGGCCAGGTAGGTCCCGGTTCGGGCGGACAGGGCTTCGATCCCGGCAAGATTCCTGTGGCAATGAAAACCACCTACACCTTCACCTTCTATCGACTGTCCCGGGAGTTCTTCCTCTATGCCAAAGCCATGTTCCAGAGCAACTTCGACTTCCTGGCCAATATGGGCTTGATTCCGGCCAATTTCACCTGGAGCAACGTGGAGGGCGGACTGGGCTTTGTGGGCGCCGTGAACAGCACCACGCTGGGCCCGTTTGAATTTCCTAAAGAAAACTCAAATAAATTTTGGTAATTCGGGAAAAGGTGCTACCTTTGCATTCCCGCAACAGGGGCGTAGCTCAGCTGGTTTAGAGCGCTTCAGTCACATTGAAGAGGTCATCGGTTCGAATCCGATCGTCCCTACTAAAAAACTCCGACCCAATGGCCGGAGTTTTTTGTTTTACAGCTGATTGTCCGATAATGAGAAGGTGTTTCCCTGACGGATGTCTCCGGTGGTCATGCCTTTCTTGAGCCAGCGCATGCGCTGGGCCGCGGTTCCATGGGTGAAGGACTCCTCCACGGCATAGCCCTGTGCTTTCTTTTGCAGGTAGTCATCGCCGATGACGGAGGCGCAGCGGATGGCCTCTTCCAGGTCTCCGTCCTCGATGGAATCGAACATCTGGTTCTCATAATGGGCCCAAACGCCGGCATAAAAATCGGCCTGGAGCTCTATGCGCACGCTCATGCGGTTGGCATCGGTCTTGCTCATGCGGGCCATCTGCTGATGGGCCTGGTCCAGCGTGCCTAGCAGGTGCTGCACGTGGTGTCCAACTTCGTGGGCAATCACATAGGCGTAGGCGAAATCCCCGTCGGCGCCCAGTTGCTGCCGCATGCTGGAGAAGAAGGAAAGGTCGATATACAGCTTTTCATCGGCCGAGCAATAGAAGGGGCCCATGGCGGCCTGACCGGTGCCGCAGGCGGTGCTGGTGGCGCCGGTGTAGAGCACCAGCGTGGGAGCCTTGTAGGTCCCGATGTTGTTTTTCCGGAAGTAGCTGCTCCAGACATCTTCCGTGGAAGCCAGGATCTGGCGGGAGAAGGTGGCCAGGGCTTCGTTCTCCGCGGTGGGCTCATAAGAGGTTTGCGTGGCAGGGCCGATACCGCCGGAATCTACCACATTCCTGAATACGTCGCCTAAGTCGCCGCCCATCAGGAGGGTGAGGATGGCCACAATGGCAATGCCGCCCAGGCCCAGGCCGGCTTTCCCGCCGCCGCTGAGTCCTCTGCGATCTTCTACGTTGGAGCTTTCACGTCTTCCGTCCAGTTTCATAGTGTTATGGTTTTAAAAGGGTTTCACAAATTTGTTCGGCTTGGGGGAGGGATTCGAACTTGCCCACATCCACCAGTTGCAGATCAGGAGCATTCAGGCCGAAAATGGGTTCGGCCGCACAGGTTTTCAGGTAAAAGTCCATGATAGGGAAGCGGCCGCTGAAGCCCCATTCCCGGAAGTGCGGGAAAATGCGGGGATGCAGGTTGTGCACGCCGGCAAAGGCATATTGGCGGCACTTAGCAGGGTCCAGGCCGGGGTGGGGGGAGCGTACTTCACCGGTGACCCGGTCCAGCCAGCCCACCAGCCGCATCTGGTCGTTAAACAGCAGCTGGCGCCGGGTTTCGCGCGGGCTCACCACCAGGGTGGCCAGGGCATCCGGGCGTGTGTTGCGCTGCACCCAGCCCAGGTCCAGGTTGGACACGATGTCCACGTTGTGCACCAGGAAGGGTTCCTGGCAGGGAAGAATGAGGTCTTGGGCATGCAGGATGCCTCCACCGGTTTCCAGCAGGCAGGCCGATTCATCGGAAATGCTCACATCCACGCCTAAATCATGGGTGGCAAGCCACTCGCGGATCAAGTCCGGGAAATGATGCACGTTCACCACAATCTGCGTATAGCCGGCGTCCCGGAGCTTCCCGATCACGTGGTACAGCAGCGGCTGCCCGCAAACGGGCACCAGCGCCTTGGGAAGGCTGTCCGTGATGGGTTTCAGCCGGGTGCCCAGGCCGGCGGCAAAGACCATGGCTTTCATCCCTAGAGCATTTTTTCAATATTCAGTTCGCGATGGGTCACTGTAACCTTCACATTGTATTTGTGCGAGAGATATTGGCCCAGATGTTCCGCGCAATAGACGGACCGGTGCTGGCCGCCCGTGCAGCCGAAACACACCTGCAGGTGGGTGAACTTGCGCTCGATGAAACGCTGCACGTGGGCATCGGTGAGTTTGTAAACACTTTCCAGGAAGGTGTTTACCTCGCCGTCATCTTCCAGGAATTTGATCACTTCCGGATCCATGCCGTTGAACTGGCGGTAGTGTTCGTATTTGCCCGGGTTGTTGATGGAGCGGCAGTCGAAGACATAGCCGCCGCCGTTGCCGGTATTATCGGCCGGAATGCCTTTTTTGTAAGCGAAACTGTAGATCTGCACCTCCAGACGGCGGTCCTGCGGAACTTCGTTGAACTGGGGCATCTGCGTGAGTTGCAGCAAGATATCGTTCAGGTGCGGATAATCCGTGAAGGGCGTTTGCAGCAGGGCGCGCAGGTTGGCCAGCGCATAGGGAACACTGGCCAGGAAATGCGGCTTTTTCTCGAAGTAGCCGCGGAAGCCGTAGGCGCCCAGCACCTGCAGGGTGCGGAAAAGCACGAAGAGGCGCAGGCGGGCGTGGAACTGCTCATCGTCCACTTCCTGATAAGTACGGAGGGCGCGCAGATAGCTCTGGATAAGCTTTTGCTTGAGCTGTTCCGGGAAGCGGGAGCGGGCCTGCCAGACGAAGGAGGCTACATCGTAGTAGATGGGACCGCGGCGGCCTCCCTGGAAGTCGATGAACCAAGGTTCATTGTCTTGAAATAGCACGTTCCGGGCTTGGAAATCCCGGTGCATGAAGGTGTTGCCCTGGTCTTTCAGGAGGTCGGCCTTCAGTTTTTCAAAGTCTTCCTGCAGCAGGACTTCGTTGAATTCCAGGCCGGTGGCCTTGAGGAAACAGTATTTGAAGTAATTAAGGTCAAAATCTACCATGCGACCGTCGAAGGCCTTGTACATGCAGCGGTCCCAGTCCAGGCCTTTGGCACCCTGGAACTGGAGCCGGGGCAGCTGCTCGATTGTACGGCACAGGCGTTCGGTTTCAATGGGGCTGTAGATGCCGCTTTCACGGCCTTCCGTTACCAGGTTGAAGAGGATTTTGTCGCCCAGGTCTTCCTGCAGGTAGCAAAACTCGTCCTGGCTTATAGCCAATACGGCAGGAACGCGTAACCCTTTCTCCCTGAAGTGCTTGGAAAGATATATGAAAGCCCGGTTTTCTTCCAGGTTGTTGCCCAGCACGCCGATGAGGGAGAGGTTGCCGCCCTTGAGGCGGAAGTAGCGCCGGTTGCTTCCCGACGAGGGTAATTCCAGGAGTTCGGCCAATTGCTGGCCCGTATATTGTTCGAATAAAGGTTTTAGAAGCTCTTCCGGCATGGTTATTTCCCAATTGATTGTGTAAAGATACCCACAAATCCCCGAAAAACCAAGAGCGAATCCTTGACGGATTAAAGAGGATTGGTTACATTTGCATTATGATGAAAAGAGTATTAATGGGCTTATGCCTGGGCCTGGTCTTCACCGTGGCCTGCAACAGGGTTTCTCCGCAGGAAGACCGTTCCCGGTTCGTCCCCATCACAGATGTCGTTCCGGATGTCATCCTGGAAATCCGTTATTTTGGCACTTACAACTTCGTAGGGGATCGGATTGATGGTTATCTGGCCCCCAAGGCATACCTGACCCAAGAGGCGGCCGACAGCCTTCGCGCCGTGAGCGACGAAGTCATCGGCCTGGGCTATCGGCTCAAAATCTACGACGCCTACCGTCCGCAAAAGGCTGTGGACCATTTTGTACGCTGGGCGGCCGATATCCCGGATGTCCGCATGAAGTCCTATTTTTATCCCGATCTGGACAAGAGCGTGCTCTTCGAGCAAGAGTATATCATGGAGAAAAGCGGCCATACGCGTGGTTCCACCGTGGATTTGACGCTCTTCGATATGAGCACGGAGAAGGAGCTGGACATGGGCGGCACCTTCGACTGGTTCGGCCCGGAAAGCCATCCGGACTTCTGCGGGAATCCCGATACCGGCGAATTTGACGCCGAAGCTGCCGCTGCCCATCCCCGCGGCCTCACGGAGCAGCAGTTCCGCAACCGGCTCATCCTGCGCAAGGCCATGCTCCGTCACGGTTTCAAGCCCCTTTCCTCGGAGTGGTGGCACTTCACCCTGGACAAGGAACCTTTCCCGGATACTTATTTCACTTTCCCAGTAGATTAATTCCTCATTATGAAAAAATTACTCGCCATCCTGGTTCTTCTTGCCACCTGTACCGGTGTGCAGGCCCAGCAGCTGTATAACCTCTCCATGGACGACTGGACTAAAGACGGCAAGGTATGGTATCCTAATGCGGCGGGCACCCAAAAGCTTTGGGACACCGGCAACAAAGGCACCACCACCCTGGGCATCAATGTTACCATGCCTGAAGAAGAATTCGTAGCGGTCAAGGGCCCCGGCAAAAAGGCGGCGTGCCTGAAGAGCGCATTCGTAGGAGTTATCGGCATCGGTAAATTTGCGTCGGCCAGCGTCTATACCGGCAGTTTCCTTAAAACGGTGGGCACCAGCGGCGCACAATTGGGAGTCGGCGTACCTTTCACCTATCGGCCCAAGGGTTTGCACGGCTACTATGCGTATTCGCCGGGGAAGATTGATTATGCCGACAAGACCCACTCTTCCCTGAAGGGCAAGATGGACGAAGGCAACATCGAAATTTACCTGACCACCTGGACTGAGCCTTTTGTTATCGACAACGCCAAGAAAATCGAGCTTACTCCCAAGACAGATGGTGTTATCGGCTTTGGCAACCTCACGCTGGACAAGGCCACCGATGGTTACGTGGAATTCACCATTCCCGTCATCTATCTTAGCGACGCCACGCCCACTTATATTGTGATTATGGCTTCCTCCAGCCGCTGGGGCGCCAGTTTCACCGGTTCCACCAATAGTGTCCTCTATCTGGACGAGATGGATCTCCAGTATTAAATGAGTCCTGCCCTTCTGCTTCCTCTGCTTTGTTTTGGCATCCTCGCCGGACGGAACGCCACCACCGACGGGTACGTGTACCTGGGCCACAACGAAGACCAGTTCGGGCAGAAGATGCTCAATATTTATCATGTGCCGGCCAATCCGGACCGCTGCGCCTATCTCTGGTTTGAATTCCCCGGCCAAGCTGCCGGGGATAGTTATGCCAACGAGTTCGGCGTGTCCCTGGCCTCCAACCAGTGCCGCTCGCGCGAGGACAAAGCCCAGGGCAGCCTGGTGTACGAAATCCGCACCACAGCCATCCAGAAAGCCCATTCGGCGCGGGAAGCCGTGCACATTATCGGCTCCCTGGTGAGCCAATTCGGTTATGCCGATTCAGGCCGATCCTATCTGGTGGCCGACCAAAAGGAAGGCTGGATAGTGGCGGTGGTGAAAGGACATCACTGGGTGGCGCAACGGGTGCCCGACGATGAAATCGCCACCATCCCCAACTATTATACTATTGGGGAAATCAATCTGAAAGACACCCTTAACTATCTGGGCAGCAAGGATATCGTGTCCTATGCCCGCCAACGCGGCTGGTACAAGCCCCGTCGGGACGGTGCCTTTAATTTCCGGCTCGCGTACGCCGATCCCAAAACCCTTTCCAGCAGCTACAATCTGGATCGGCATGCCTTGGCGCAGGAGACTTTCTTTGGTGACTTCCAGCCGGAAACCTTCTCCCGCAAACCTGTGCGCAAGTTTCACCGCAGGGACTTGTCACAGCTCCTTACGGAAGCGCCTATCCGCCACGATGGCACCGCCCTCACCACCGTTTTCACCATGAATCCGGCTTTCTCTCCCGAAAAGGGAACGGTGGTGTGGGTGGGATTCCCGGGCCAGGATGCCGCCAATCAGAGCCAATGGACGGTGTTCATGCGCGTGCCGGAGTCCTGCCATCGCTACCCTACGGCCGATGAAGCCCTGGCCAAGCATTTTGCCGAAACAGACAACTTCCGGGAGCGCTGGCCCAAACATTTCTACTGGCACTATCTGTATCCGGAAACGGATATAGATGTGCTCCCGCACGACTTCACGGTCTTTGTGCCCAGCCAGCCCGGCAATCGTTTCAACGACCATTTCCACGTGCTGGAAGACCCTGCCCGTGGTCTCTTGTACGCTTTCTGGACGCAGGGCTCCTTTGAGGCCGCCAACGACGAACGGGTGGTATTCTCCAAGAGCTCCGATGGCGGCCGAAGCTGGACCGAACCTGTGATGCTGGCCGGTTCTCCCTCCCTCGATAACCCCCAGCCCGTGGCGGCCTGGCAGCAGCCGATGATTAGCCGCAGCGGACGCATCTACCTGCTGTGGAATCAGGAAACCACGGTGAAAAAACACCTCCAGGGCATTCTATGCGGCCGATATTCCGACGACGCCGGCGCCACCTGGAGTCAGCCGGAAACCGTTCCTTTCCCCATCCGTTTCCAGGCCGATCCTGAAGACCCGTCCCTGCCGCCCATCTGGTGCATGTGGCAGCGACCGTTGCGTTTCGGACAGGACGGACGCTACCTGGCCGGCTGTTCGCGCTACGACCGCAAGGGGATTGCGCGCGTGGAGTTCTGGCAGTATGAAAACATTGACGAAGACCCCGAAATCCGGGACATCCGCATTTCCTTCTTCAATACGGGAGAGCAATCTTTCGATTCCTCGAAGGTGGAGCGTGACGAAGCGTACTTACCCCGGGAGGGTTGCATAACCGAAGAAGCCTGCATTATCGGCCTGCCGGACGGGAGGCTCTTTGCGGTGATGCGCACTTCCATCGGCCATCCTGTCTGGTCTGTCAGTGCCGATAACGGCCATACTTGGAGCCGGCCGGAGATGCTGCGGGAAAAGGATGGAGGCCCCGCTATCCTGCAGCCCTGCTCGCCCTGTCCTATCTATGATTTGAAAGGTCCCGAGGCCCGCAGCGGCCATTATGCCCTCTTCGTGCACGATGCCTTTGATTTCAATTCCCCCACATCCTATCAGAACCGCGGGCCGCTGTATCGGCGGGACGGCGTTTTTGTGCCGGGTGCCCATCAGCCGGTGTGGTTCGAAGAAGGCGTCCTTTTCTCGCCGCGGGAAACCGGGAACTCCTTCTACACCAGCTTTACGGCGCTGAATGGAGAAAGTGTCCTCTGGTTCGGCGACCATAAATATTATCTCTTCGGAAAAGTAATGAACTGATACTGATATGAAAAGACTCTTATCCTTGACATTGGCGGTCCTGGCGTCCGTTTCCCTGCACGCCAAGGTGCAATTAACGCCCCTTTTCACCGACAACATGGTGTTCCAGCAGAATTGCCAGGCCCCGGTCTGGGGCAAGGCGGCACCGGGTGCCACGGTAAGCGTTACCCCGTCTTGGAACGGCAAAACTTACAAAGCCAAGGCCGATGCCAGTGGTCAGTGGTCTGTCAAGATCGATACGCCCAAAGGCAGTTTCAAAAAGTACACGGTGACTATTTCCGACGGGGAGCCCGTGGTGCTGCAGAACGTGCTGGTGGGGGAGGTGTGGCTGGCCTCCGGGCAGTCCAATATGCAAATGCCCGTGGAAAGCTGGCGGGCGGTGCGCACCAATCAGGAAGATATTGCCGGGGCCGCCCAATACGCCGATTTGCGTCTGTTGCAGGTATCCCGGGCTACCGGCACGAAGGAACACGACTATTTCAGCGCCGATTTCGACAAGTGGAAAGAGTCTTCCCCTGAAACCGTGCGTAACTTTTCGGCTGCGGCCTGGTATTTCGGCCGGAAGCTGATGGAGGAACTGAAGGTCCCTGTGGGCATCATTCACAGCAGCTGGGGCGGCACCATCATCGAAGCCTGGATGAGCGAAGGTGCCATTAGTCTGTATCCGGAGCAGGCCGGCGCGCTGGCCAAGGTAAAATCCCTATCCGACGACGAATCCGAGCGCGAAAAGACCTTCGATGAAGAGATTGAGGCCTTTACCCGGAAAGCCGAGTTGCAGGATCATGGAAAAAGCGGCGGTGTGGCCGTCTGGGCCCGTCCCGGCTTTGACGATACTGCCTGGAAATCCATCCAGCTGCCCTGCCAGGTGCAGGAACTCTGGCCCTCCACCAACGGTATCTTCTGGTTCCGTAAAACCATAGATATCCCCGCTTCCTGGGCCGGAAAAGACGTTACTCTGAGCCTGGGTCCGGTGGACGATTTCGACGAAACCTACTGGGACGGGGAACTGGTGGGCTCCGGCCGCCTGTGGAACAAGGCCCGGGAATATACCATTCCTGGCAGGCTTATCAAAGGCGGTAAGGCGGTCATTACCGTCCGCTGTACAGACGATCATGGCGAAGGCGGCATATACGGCGCTCCCGATCTACTTTTCGTCGAGGGCCCGGACGGCCAGAAAATCGGCCTGGCCAATGAGTGGAAGGTGACGCTCTCCGTTTCCTTTAACGGGGTGCCCCGGTCCACGGCTAAAGACCCCAATATGCCCACGGTGCTGTACAATGCCATGATTAAGCCCCTGGCTCCGTTTGCCATCAAGGGCGCCATCTGGTATCAGGGCGAATCTAACGCCGAAAGAGCCTATCGCTACCGCGACCTTATGCAGTCTATGATTCTGGACTGGCGCGCACTGTGGGGCTACGATTTCCCCTTCTACATTACGCAAATTGCAGGTTATAAGGACGTTAACGCGATTCCCGGCGACGATGGCTGGGCCGAACTCCGCGAAGCGCAGGCCATGGCCACCCGGGCCCTTGAGCGTTGCGGCATGGCCTGTATCATCGATTTGGGCGAAGCGGAAGATATCCATCCCGTACGCAAGAAAGAGGTGGGCGAGCGCCTGGCCAGACTGGCCTTCGCCAATGATTATGGCCGGAAAGTGGTGGCCGACGGCCCCCGTTTCGAATCCTACAGGGTCCACGGCAGCAACATGATAATCCATTTCAGCGATGTAGCCGGCGGCCTCAGGGTCATCCCTTCGGGGTCCTTTGCCCAGGCCCGTTACGGAAGCGCGGATGAGAGGGTGGAAAAGGCCGAAAAAGGCGTCCTTATGGGATTCCAGATTGCCGGACCCGACAGGGTCTGGCATTGGGCCGATGCTCGCATCGAGGGCAACGAGGTGGTGGTCTCTTCTCCGGAAGTTCCTCAGCCTGTGGCGGCTCGCTATGCCTGGTCCATCAATCCGGTCTGCAACCTGTACAACTCCGAAGGCCTTCCGGCCTGGCCTTTCCGCACCGACGACTGGCCCGGCGTCACCTACGGGAATCTGTAACAAAGAAGTCGTTTAATCATTTGCCTAAAATATGAGATACTGCATAGCCATCTTTCTGGCAGCTGTCCTGGTATCGGGCATTCCGGCCCACAGCCAGGCCCCCGATGTACACAGAATTCCCTTTTCTTCCATCCGGGGCGTCCGTGTAGGGAATGCCCAGGACCCGGCGGCAGGAACGGGCGTGACCGTTTTCCGCTTTACGGTACCCGGAATTGCAGCCGTGGACGTCTTCGGCGGAGGTCCGGCCTCGCGGGAGACAGAAACCATCGCGCCCCAGCGGAACCATCCGCTCAATGCGCTGGTTTTCTCCGGCGGTTCCGCCTATGGACTGGCCGCCTCGGGAGGCGTTGCAAACTGCCTGGAGAAGCACGGGATAGGCTACGAAACCGGCTCCGCGCTGGTGCCCCTCATCTGCCAGAGCTGCATTTATGACTTGGGTTATGGCAGCGCATCGGTTCGGCCGGACGAACAGATGGGTTACGCGGCCTGCGAAGCTTCTTTTACCGCCAACGATCCGCGCAGCGGCAATGTGGGTGCCGGCACGGGGGCTACGGTGGGTAAGGCCGGAGGGCTGCTGCAGGCTCAGAAGTCGGGCATGGGTTATGCGGCCGTCAGCTTGGGAACGCTCCAGATAGGCGTGGCCGTAGTAGTGAACAGCTACGGAGATGTTTACGCAGAAGGGCAGAAGATTGCAGGAATGCATACTCCGGACCGATCGGCCTTTGCCGATTCTTATGAGACATTGCTCCATATTGCGGAAGAGAATCTTTTTACCGCTACCACCAACACAACGCTGGTGGCCGTCTTTACCAACGGCCGGTTCACGCCAGCCCAACTGAAACAACTGGCCCAGATGACAAGCGCCGGACTGGCCCGCAGCATCAACCCCATCTTCACCACCGCCGACGGTGATACGGTGTACGCCGTCTCCATCGGCCCGGAGGAAGAAAAAATTACTGCCAACCTGAGTGCCGTGGGCGCCCTGTCGGCCCAATTGCTCCAGGAAGCCATTACCGACGCCATCCTTTCCTCACAAGTGAGCGAACAGGAGTTTTTGAAGATGGTTCAGTAGGCATGAAAAGACTCGTCCTTTACGTCGCCGCGGTTCTGTTGCTGCTTTCTTGCAGCGACAGGAAGGGATGCCCGGAACTGGAGGCTGGTTTCAAGAACCCGCCTCACGAAAGTCGGCCTATGGTTCTCTGGCATTGGATGAACGGCAATGTGACAAAGGAAAGCATCAGGAAGGATCTTCTATGGATGCATGACATAGGGCTTTCAGGCTTCTTCCTTTTTGACGCGGCCTATTCAACGCCTCAGGTAGTTGACACCCTTCTTCCTTATATGAGCGAAGGCTGGAAGGATGCTTTCCGCTACGCCGTGAACCTTGCGGATTCCCTCGGCCTTGA
Source organism: uncultured Bacteroidales bacterium (assembly GCA_947302825.1). Taxonomy (GTDB): domain Bacteria; phylum Bacteroidota; class Bacteroidia; order Bacteroidales; family UBA932; genus Cryptobacteroides. The sequence goes on along the minus strand of CAMYWP010000033.1, from coordinate 2,505 downwards.
AGTCGGCATCGCCAGTTCTCCTGGCTGGAGCCTTACCGGAGGCCCTTGGGTGAGCGAGGATGATGCCCAGAAGAAGTTGGTATGGAGCACGACACCTGTAAGCGGCCATTACCGTGGGGCTCTTCCGTTGCCATCGAGTACTGTCCCGTCTGGGCTTTTCCACGCTGTTCCACAGCAGGAAGGCATAGTACGGGATTACCTTAAGGAAATACGGGTCCTGGCGGTCAAGTGGGATTCTGAACCGTTGGTCAAGGATCTTTCTTCATATTACAGCGACGGAATACTGGACTGGACTGCTCCGGAAGGAGACTGGATGGTCTATAGGTTCGCATATACCTTGATAGGGACCACGAATGGGCCTGCTCCGCCTGAGGCTACCGGTCTTGAGGTGGATAAGCTGGATGCAGGAGCGGTGAGAAGGTATTGGGACAACTATCTGGGACTGTACAAGGAAACCCTTGGCCGCGACCTGGGTCCTGGTGCAATCAACAACATCGACATTGACAGTTACGAGTCAGGAAAGGGGACATGGACCCCGAGGATGGAGGAAGAGTTTGAAAAGAGGAGGGGGTATTCAATGGCTCTGTGGCTTCCTGCCCTTGCCGGTGAGAAGATCGGCACCGATGAGGAGCGCGAGCGATTCCTCTTCGACTGGCGTCAGACTCTTGGAGAGCTTCTCGCCGAAAACCATTACGATCTGGCCACCGAAATATTCCATGCCCAAGGCATCAAGCGCTATAGCGAATCCCACGAGGAAAGGCGTTCCTTCATGGGGGATGGAATGATGGTCAAAAGGACGGCCGATGTGCCCCAAGGCGCATTCTGGGTGCGTTTCCGGGCAGGTGTCTATGCCACCATGCCGCACATGGAGGCCGATCTTCGGGAATCTTCGTCAGTGGCCCATATCTATGGCCAGAACATCTGTGCCGCCGAAGCTTTCACCACCAATGGCCGACCTGGCAAATGGGATGGATGGTGGGCCTATCAGTGCCATCCCGGCAAGCTCAAGCCTGTGGCCGACGCAGCGATGGCCGAAGGACTCAACAGGTTTGTGATCCACACTTCCGTCCATCAGCCGTCAGAAGCGTTCAAACCAGGCCTGGGTCTGGGTCCTTATGGCCAGTGGTTCAACAGGTACGACACCTGGGCTTCAGAGGCGCGTCCTTGGATAGACTACATCAGCAGGAGCTGCTTCATGCTCAGCCAGGGCCGTTTTGTGGCCGATATTGCCTATCTGTATGGGGAGGACACCAATCTTACGCAAAGGTTCGGCCAGGAGAGGCCCGGTATTCCCGCCGGATGGAATTATGACTTCGTGAACGGAGATGCTCTCGTGAATGCTCTCGAGATAAAGGATGGAAGGATAGTTTCCCAATCCGGAGCGAGTTATCGTATGCTGGTGATTGACAGCCAGATAGAGAGAATGTCTGATGCGGTAGCCGCTCGCATTGAGGCAATTCGGGAGGCAGGAATCCCTGTATGCGACCTCCGGGAAGGCGGGAAGATACTCTCCGTTCTTGAGAAGGAAGGAATCAGGGCCGATGTCTCAAATATCCCTGATAGCGTGGCCTTTGTCCACCGCAAGCTTTCCGGCGGAGAGATCTATTGGATAGCGAATATCTGCTCAAGACCCAGGAACATGACTTTGGGCCTCCGGGATTATTGTGCTGATGGATCGGCACGGAGCGTTTTGGAGCCCAAGGTGTGGAGGGCCGATCGTGGCACTGTTGAGGATGTTTCCTATCGGGTTGAGGAGGGTCGCTTGTTGGTTGATCTCCAGCTGGAAAGGGACGATGCCGTGTTCGTGGTTCTACAAGGAAAGGCGAAGCACAAGTCCCATGTGGCTTCCACGAAAACGCCTGTAACTGAAGAACTTCTCCCCTCATCCAACTGGGCCGTCCACTTTGTTCCGGCCATCCATCCGGAGGAAGCAGCAGACTATAACTTCGACAGTTTGTATGCCTGGAATGAATCCCAGGATCCGTTTATCCGCTTCTTCTCCGGTACCGCCACTTACAGTACATCCTTCCGATGGAGTCCGGACCGTAGTACTGCGGATGCTGTGCTGGATCTTGGACGGGTATGCAATATGGCTCACTTGTACGACAAAGTCAAGGATTTGTGCCATATGTGGAAAGAACCCTACAAGTTTGAAATCAACCAGGCCCATGTGGAAGGGGACAACACTCTGGAAATCAAGGTCACCAACTCCTGGGGCAACAGGCTCATCGGAGAATCCGCCCTTCCAATGGAGGAGCGTGCCGCCAAGACATCCTGGGAGTTCTATTCCCCGAATGATCCGCTCCCCACTTCCGGTCTCCTAGGCCCAGTAAGGATTCTGAGATTATAAAACCATAATATGGAAACAGATGAAGTTCAAAACCATTTGATATGAGTGTTGATTTAATAATTATTCTGGCAATTATCGCTATTTACCTTCTTTTGTTTCATAACAAGAAGGCCCAGGAGGCCAAGATGGAAAAGGATTATGACAATATGATGAAA
>CAMYWP010000032.1 GCA_947302825.1 uncultured Bacteroidales bacterium | reverse complement strand
CTTCTTGCCGGCGATCTGCATGTACTCCTCGAAGGCGTGGGGGACGGTCCAGGTGTACTGCATGGTGAATCCTTCGGTGATGTCGCCCCATCCGTTCACCGAGCCAGGGCCCTGGTAGGCGATAGGGGCAAACGGCGTACGCCAGTTCCCCTGGGAATCCCTTCCTCGCATATACTTGGTCTCGGGATCGATCAGGTTGCGGTAATTGCGGCTCCGGTCGATAAAGAATTCGTAGTCTTCCTCATGCCCTAACAGCTTGGCCACCTGGGCAATGCACCAGTCGTCATAGGCGTATTCCAAGGTCTTGGACACTGATTCCTTCTCCTTGTCAAAGGGAACATAGCCCAGCTCCGTGTATTCCGGAATGCAGTCGTAGTGGGGGTTGGTGGCCGTGGTCTTCATAGCCTGATAGGCCCTTTCGTAGTCAAAGCCCTTCACGCCTTTCATGATCATATCGGCCAGCACCGAGCAGGCGTGATAACCGATCATGCACCAGGTTTCGCCGCCGTAAAAGGACCAGATGGGGAGCATGTGTTCCGTGCTTTTATCGAAATGCGCCAGCATGGAGTTGGCCAGATCGGCCTGCAGGGGCTGGTTCACCAGGTTCAGCAGTGGATGGAAGGCCCGGTAAGTGTCCCAAAGCGAGAAAGTGGTGTAATTGGTCCATCCTTTTGCCTGGCCGATGGTATTGTCATGCTCGCGGAAGCGGCCGTCCACATCCTGGAACAGGAAGGGATGCTGGGCCGTACGGTACACGCTGGTGTAGAAGGTTTCCCGAGTGGCTTTGTCGCAGGCGGGATCCAACTGGTATTTGCCCAATTCGGCTTCCCAGAGGGCTTCGGCATCGGCCTTCACCGCCTCAAAACCCTTGCCATCCAGTTCACACAGGTTCTTCAGGGCGCCGTCGGTGCCCACAGCCGATACCGCCACTTTCACGCACACCTGCTGCCCTTCCACGGTGCTGAAGCGGACGCAGGCTTGCAGCCCCCGACCCCAGGCCTCCAGACTGCTGCGGAAGCGTTTGGTGTTGTAAATCACGGGTTCGCCCTCCTGCAGGATCACGAAATCCCGGATGGGCTCCGAAAAGCGCGCGGCGAAATAGACATGGCGGTTGGGATTCCATCCTGCCACGATTTTACTGCCGATAATGGTGTAATCGTCCAGCAGGCGCACCGTAGACCATTCGCACTTCCAGCGGAGGGTGTGGTTCAGGTCTACCATCACGAAGGCGGAATCGGCCGCCGGATAGGTGAAGCGGAAGATGCCGCTGCGCGAAGAAGCCGTCATTTCGGCCTTGACGCCGTAGTCCAACAGGTCCACCGTATAATAGCCGGGGGAAGCAGCCTCCCGATCATGGCTGAAACGGGAACGGTAGCCGCTGTCGGGGTCCGTGTCCGTGCCGGTGGCCGATTTCAAAGTGCCGGTACCCGGCACAAAGAGGAAATCGCCCAGGTCCGGAATGCCGGTACCGCTCAAGTGGGTGAGGCTGAAGCCCATGATGGTGGGCTTGTTGTACTTGTATCCCGCCGCTACGTCGTAATCGTAGTCGTCGGTGTCGGGGCTGATCTGGATGCCACCGAAGGGAATCTGCGCACCGGGATACACGTTTCCGAAACCGTCCGTGCCGATAAAAGGATTGACGGAATCGATGATGCGCTCCTGCGCGAAAACGGCCGTGCAGGCAAACAGCGCCAGGGCTAATACAACTTTTCTCATAGCGAGTAGGGTTTGGCGTTGGCGGAAGTGCCGCGGCGTTTATTGGGCGTCTTGCTCATGACGAATTCCAGCGTTCCGCCCTGCAGCAGCTGCTCGTGCGTGAGGTAAAGCTTGTCCACCGGCTGGCCGTTCAGCTTGACGGCCTTCACATAGCGGTTGGTGTCGCTCACGCCGGGAGCCTTGATTTCCAAGACCTTCCCGTTGTCGAACTGCAGCTCGGCATAAGGCAGATAAGGGGCGCCGATCACGTACTGGTCGGTGCCGGGGCAGACGGGATAGAAGCCCAGGACCGAGAAAATGTACCAGGCGCTCATCTGTCCGCAGTCGTCGTTGCCGCCCAGGCCGCGGATTTCGGGCCGATAGAAGCGGTCGATGATCTCCCGCAGCCAATACTGGGTTTTCCAGGGCTGGGAGGTCCAGGCGTACAGGTAGGGGATGTGGTGGCTGGGCTCGTTCCCATGGACATAGCCGCCCAGGAGGCACTCTTCGGTCACATCCTCATTATCGGCGTAGCAGTATTCCGGCAGATGGGTGCCGAAGAGATCGTCCAGCGTAGCGATGAAACGTTTGTCGCCGCCCATCAGCTGCAGGAGGCCGTTCACGTCTTGCGGGGCGTGGAAGGAGAAATTCTGCGAATTTCCCTCGATAAATCCCTGTCCCACAGTTTGTTTGATGTCAAAATCGGCCTTGAAAGTACCGTCGTTGTAACGGGGACGGGCCAGGGCGATGGACGGGTCGAAGATATTCCGGTAGTAGGTGGCCCGTTCGTAATAGCGGGCGGCGGTTTCGGGGTCGCCCAGGCGCTCAGCTGCGGCTGCAATGGCCCAGTCGTCGTAGGAATATTCCAGGGTGTTGCTGGCGGCCGTGGCGCTGGCTTCCAGCGGTACATAGCCCAGCTTCATATACTCTCCCAATCCTCCGTACCAGGGGACGGTGGAGGTGGAAACCATGGCCTCCAGGGCCTCCTTTCCATCTACTTTCAGTCCTTTGGCAATGGCGTCCGACAGCACGCTTACGCTGTGGTAGCCCGTCATGCACCAGTTCTCGTTGGCCATGTGGCTCCAGACCGGCAGCATGCCATGTGCGCTCTGCTCATAGTGGGCCAGCATGGAGGCAATCATGTCTTCGTCGCGCTGCGGTTTGAACAGCGCCAGGAAGGGATGTTCGGCCCGGTAGGTGTCCCAAAGGGAGAAAACGGTGTAGTTGGTGAAGCCCTTGGCCAGATGCAGTTCATGGTCCAGTCCCCGGTACAGTCCGTCCACATCCATATAGACGGAAGGATTGATCATGGTGTGGTACAGGGAGGTGTAGAACATGGTCTTTTCGGCCTCGGTGCCTTCCACCTCCAGGCAGGAAAGTTCCTTTTCCCAGGCCTGCTCCGCCTGGCAGCGGAGCTGGTCGAAGTTCTTGTCTCCAGCTTCGGTCTCCAGATTTTTCAGCGCTCCGGTCATCCCGGTGGCCGAAATACCCACCTTCACGGTGAGTTCCGGCTGGGTTTCCGTATCGAAACGGAACCAGGCGGCCAGCTTCCTGCCGGCCATTTCCGGGAAGTTGTGGTATTGCGGGAATTTGGCATAGCCGCCTTTGTAGTACACCGGTGCCTTGTCCTCGTAGCCGTATTCGGAGATGGGGCTGGAGAAACTGATGGCAAAATAGGTATAATTGGTGCGGGCCCATCCGTTGGTGATGCGGTAGCCCGTGATGAGCGTGGGACTCAGTACCCTTATTTCGGCCCAGAGGTTTTTGCCGTCGTAGTTGTAGATGCCGTGGTCCAGGTCCAGCACCAGGTGGCCGTCGGCTCCGGCGGGATAAGTGTAGCGGTGTACGCCCACCCGCTGGGTAGCCGTGAGTTCCACCCGGATGTCGCTGTCGGCCAGGGTCACCTCATAATGACCGGCACCGGCCGATTCCGTTTCGTGGCTGAAACGCTGCCGGTAGCCTTCCTCCGGCTTTTCCGCCGTGCCGGGCACCAGCTGGATCTGGCCGGTTCCGGGCATGAGCAGGATGTCGCCCAGGTCGGAGTGTCCGGTGCCGCTGAAATGCGTATGGCTGAAGCCCACGATGGTGGGGTCGTCGTACTGGTAGCCGGCGCAGTATTCATAAGTGCGCGGCTGATAGACGCCCTTGATGTTGTGGGGAATCATTTCTGTGTCGGGAGAAAGCTGTACGCCGCCGAAAGGGACGCAGGCTCCGGGGAAGGTATGCCCCATCCCGGCAGTGCCGATAAAAGGATTCACATACTGTACATGTTGGGCCGACAGGCTCACACTCAGGCTTAGCGCTAAGGCAAAAAAGAAAAAATGCGTTTTCATACTTCAAAGATAAACATTATTGATGATTTTTCATTAACTTTATGCCTATGAAACCTATCCACTTTGCACTGGGGCTGCTAACCCTTCCTCTTCTGCTTGCCTGTGGCCAACAGACCCGGCATTTCGACGAAAACTCCATCGTTCTGTCCTTGGGAGTAATCAGCGATACGCATATAGGAAACGGCTATGGTTCGGAAGAAAAATTTCACAACGTCCTCACCCAGCTGGTGGAGGCCACAGATGGAAAACTAAATGGCGTCCTGGTGGTGGGAGACCTCATCAACGTAGCTTCGGAGAAGCAAATGGCCGATTTCAAGCACCTCTACGAAGAAGTCCTGGACCCTGCGGAAGTTCCTATGGTGTATACCATCGGCAATCACGACATGAATCCTCAGTATCGCTGGACGCAGGAAAGCGTGGCCCAGCATGCGGTTTTCCATACTATTCTGGGCCCCGACTATTTCCTCACGGACCAGGACCCCGTGATGCGGGATTCGCTGGAATGCCGCCACTGTGTTATCGGCAATTACCACATTCTTTGTCTCACGCCGGATCATTCCAGTCCCATTACCTATGACCCTGCCGTCCTGGAGTGGCTGGAGGCCCGCCTGCAGGAGATTACGGCAAAAGATCCCAAGCAGTATATCATCCTCCTGACCCATCCCATGATTTACGGCACCTGCTACGGCTCCGTCCTGCAGGATACCTACACCCGGATGGGGGACTACTGGTCCACCAAGGAACTCACCGGCATCCTGTCCCGTTATCCCCAGGTAATCACCTTCGGCGGTCACCTGCATTTTCCGCTGAACGATCCCCGCAGCATCTGGCAGGGCGCTTTCACCTCTGTAGGTACTGCTTCCACCAGCTACATGGCCATCGACAATGGTCAATACGAAGATATGGCCACCGTGACCGTCATGAAAGGGGCAGGGAAGTTCTCGCAGGGCCTTTTGCTGCAGTTCGACAAAAAGGGGAATGCCCGCCTGACCCGCATGGATTTCTATAACAAGGCGGTGATAGGAGACCTTTGGGAACTGCCGGCGCCCCGTAAGGACCTTTCCCATCTGGCGCGCTATAACCACGAAACCCTAAGGGCCCTAAACACCCCGCCGGTGCTTTCATCGGCCGAGTACAAGGATGGGAAACTGTGCTTCGCTGCGGGAACGGACGATGAATTCGTACACCATTATAGGATCACCCTTTCCAAGGACGGTGAACCGGTGGCTCTGAAAAAGATCCTGGCCGATTTTTACCGGGTGCCGCTGCCCTCCCAAATGAAATCGGCCTATGAACTTTCCCTGGCCGATCTGGAGGAAGGGGAGTACACCGCTGAAATCGTGGCCGTGGATTCCTGGGACGCCCAGAGCGAGCCCATTACTTGCTCTTTTATTGTAAATCATTCAAAAACAAACTGATATGCTAACCACATTGTTGTTATCGGCCTTGCTGGGCCTTTCCCAAGCCCCCCTCTTTCCCGATATTGAGGAAGGCATCAAGGGTTATGTCCCCACTGCGGAGGTAGTAGCTGCCAAAGAGCAGTTTCGCGACGATAAATTCGGCGTTTTCATCCACTGGGGCGTGTATTCCATGCTGGCCCAGGGCGAATGGGTGATGTACAATGAGAAGGTGCCCTACGAAGAGTATTCCACTTATCCGGGCGGTTTCTATCCTTCCCGCTTCGACGCCAGGCAGTGGGTGCGCCAGATCAAGGCTTCCGGCGCCAAGTATATCACCATCACCTCCCGCCACCACGACGGCTTCTCCATGTTCGCCACCAAGGCCTCGCCCTATAATGTGATGGACGCCACGCCCTGGCACCGCGATCCCATCAAGGAGCTGGCCGATGCCTGCCACGCCGAGGGAATCGGCCTGAATTTCTATTATTCCCTGCTGGACTGGGGCCGCGACGACTATCCCCGCGGCGACGGCAATCCCAAGGCCGATTATGCCCATTACCTGGACTTCATGTGTGAGCAGATTACCGAACTGCTCACCAATTACGGTCCTATCGGATGCATCTGGTTCGACGGCGACTGGGCCAAGATCAAAAAGCCCGAAGCAGGTCAGCAGTTGAAAGTGGACTTCGACTGGGGCTATGAGCGCATTTATAAGCTCATCCACTCCCTCCAGCCTTCCTGCCTGGTGGCCAACAACCACCACCGCGTACCCATTCCCGGAGAGGATATCCAGGTGTTCGAACGCGATATCCCCGGAGAGAACGAGTCCGGTTACAGCCGCACCAGCCATATCAGCCAGGACCTGGCCCTGGAAACCTGCAAGACGCTCAACGACAACTGGGGCTACAATCTGCGGGATCCCAAATGGAAGACCGTTCCGGATCTGCTCCGCACGCTGGTGAGCATCGCCGGACGCAATGCCAACCTCCTGCTGAATGTGGGCCCCGGCCCGGATGGCACCATCCCTGCCGGAAGCGTTACCCGCCTGGCCGCCATGGGCGAATGGATGGCCGTCAATGGCGAGACCATCTACGGAACACGGGCCACTATGCTTAAACCCCAGCCTTGGGGCGTCCTTACCCACAAGGAAGGCAAGATTTTCCTGCACGTGCTGGAAATGCCCGAAAATGGCACCATCACCCTGCCTTTCCCCCTCAAGGTGAAGAAAGGAGCTGTTAAGGCTTTTGCCGATGGATCGGCCCTTCAGTTCAAGAAAGGCAAAACCGATTTCACCCTCCAGGTGCCCCAGGACGCCGATTGCAGTATCGACTATATCATTGAAATTGACCTGTAAGCTATTCCGGAAATGAAAAGAATCCTGATTCTCCTTGCGGCATCCCTTGCTCTGTTTGCCTGCCGCCAGGCCCAGACGCCCATCAAGGTCATGACCTTCAACGTCCGTGCGGGCGTGGCCAACGACCATGAGAATTCCTGGCAGTACAGGCGCAAAGCCGCCGCCGATATGATCCTGGACCAGCGTCCTGCCGTTTTCGGCGTGCAGGAAGCGGTGGATTTCCAGTTGGAGTATTTCTTGGAGCAATGCCCTATGTATAAGTGTGTGGGCGTGGGCCGCGAGGATGGTGTGGAAGAGGGCGAACACATGTCGGTTTTCTACGATACTACCCGCATCGCTCTCCTGGATTGGGGCACCTACTGGCTTTCCGAAACCCCGGATGTGCCTTCGCTGGGTTGGGATGCTGCCTGCCGCCGCACCGCCACCTGGACGCTGCTGAAAGACCTTTCCTGCAATAAGGAGTTCTTCTTTGTGAATACGCACCTGGACCATGTGGGTGAGCTGGCCCGTCGCAACGGCCTGGCCCTCATTGTGGAAAGAATCGGCCAGATGAATCCGAAGGGATTCCCCATGATCCTCACCGGCGATTTCAACGTGTATCCCGACGATCCCTGCCTTACCGACCTCCGTGGCATGATGCAGGATGTCTGGGAAACAGCTCCGGAAATTGATGAAGGACCCACCTGGCACGACTGGGGCAAAGTTACCGGTACCCGTCACATCGACTATATCTTCTATTCCGGTTTCTCCAAGTGCACCAGCCTCACCCGTCTGACCAAGTCCTACGACAACATGCCTTTCGTCTCGGACCACTATCCCGTCATCGCTGTCCTGGAATAAGCTGGATATGAAACTCCTTCTGGTAATAACCATCGGAGGCCTTCTGGGCCATGCTGTGGACGCCGGCTACGACGGCCGCCTTTCGCAGTATATCACGGGGCCGGAGAGTTATGCCATCCACCTGTTCAGCCCGGAAATGGTGGCGCAGGGAAAAGGCGGCTGGCAGGGAGAACATGCCGGCAAGTGGATGTACACCGCCGCCAAGGCCTACGAACGCACCGGCGATCCCGTGCTTCGTGAGAAACTGATTTCCGTGGCCGATTATCTGGTCTCCCGCCAGGAAGAAAACGGCTACCTGGGCTGTTACAGGGAGGACAAACGCTATTATCACCGCCCCGGACCCGAGGAAATGAAGGTGGATTGGGACACCTGGATTATGGCCTATTTGATCAAGGGTTTCACCGAAGCCAGCGTAGCCTTGGACCTGCCCAAGTATGCCGATTGTGCCCTTCGTATCGCCGGATTCCTGCACTGGACCGTCTTTGACCAGGGCATCAAGATAGCCCAGACGGGACAGCATAGCGGCATGGCCGGCTGCGGCATCCTGGACCCGCTCTGCGACCTTTATCTCCTTAGGCCGGATCCTGTGGTGAAAGACCTCATAGACCGCTGTATCTATGAGCTGGACAACACACCTTGCCTGCAACTGATTACGCTGGCCAGGAAAGGTTACGATGTCTCCCTTATCGGCAATGGAAAAATCTATGAGATGAACCGCTGCCTCACGGGCATGGCCAAGGCCTACCAATTATTCGGTGACACACGCTTGCTGGAAGCCTGCACTAATGCCTGGGAGAATATCCGCAGCGCCCACCTGACCACCCTGGGAGGCCCCTGGGGCGGCATCAACTTCTGCTGGGAACTGTTCAATCGGCCGGCCGAGTGGGCCCCTTATGAGTGTACCGAAACCTGCTCGGTGATGGAGTGGATGCATTTCACCTGGGAAATGCTGCGCATCAGCGGTGACGGGAAATATGCCGGGGAGTTGGAGAAAACCTCCTATAATGCCCTTATGGCGGCCCGGGCCGAAGACGGACTGCGCTGGGAGTATTACGTGCGCACCAACGGGGAACTCACCCCCAGGGGAGACTGGGCTTGCTGCTGGAGCAGCGGAATGACAGCCCTGGAAGACATTCCCGTTTATATGTACGAAAGCCGGAAGGATGGCGTGTATGTGAATATCATCTCCGAATCTGCTTACGAAACATCTATTAAGGGTCATCCGGTGCGTGTTAACCAGACTGCGGATTATGCCCGGAGCGGCAAGGCGGTTTTCCAGGTGGATGGCGGGGGCAACTTCACCCTGGCCGTGCATCGGCCCGAATGGGCGGAATCTTTCACGGTGAAAATCAACGGAAAGAAATTGGAGGCTAAGGAGAAAGACGGATATATCAGGGTCAAACGCTCTTGGAAAGAGGGCGACCGCCTGGAGATGGATTTCCCCTTCGAGGTTCGCACCCTGGAAAAGAGCTGGGAATACCGCAATGCCGGCAAGAACGAATACAATTTCTCCAACTGGTACAACGGCTTTACGCGTCACTATGTTACATTTAGCGTGGGACCTCTGGTCTATGCCACCAACCACCAAGACAGTTTCGAGCAGCCGAATTCCCTGGTTCTGACGCGAGAGGAAATCTCCACAGCTAGCCTGAACGGCAACGGAGAACTCCAAGCCGGGGCGATTACCCTTAAGCCCATTGCACTAATGCCTCCTTTCGATGACGGCCCGCAATGGCGCACAACCTGGTTTCAGATAAACAATAATTAATAAACACATGAAAATGAAGAAATTAATCCAACTTGCATTGAGCCTTGTCCTGGCCGGAACTTTTGCCTTCTCGGCCTCCGCCAAGGATTATCTTGCCACCGACTTCGGTGCCAAGGCCGACGGTGAGACCCTCAACACCGCCATCATTCAGGCTGCCATTGACTACATTTCCGCCAATGGGGGCGGCCGCCTCATTTTCAAGGGCGGAGACTTTGTCACCGGCTCCATTTACATCAAATCCGACGTTACCTTGCACATCGAAGAGGATGCCCGCCTCCTGGGCTCCCTCAATCCATGGGACTATGTGAGGGATGCAGACGCCAAGTGGACCTCCATGATTTTCTCTGTGATGCAGAAGAATATCGGCATCACCGGCAAGGGCGAAATCAACTGCCGCGGATTCCTGGTGGCCACCAAGGGTGTGGACTATGTCCATATGGGACTGATCGAGGACCCGCTGAAACTGGACCGTCTCCAGGAAAGCAAGCGTCCCGAAAATCTTCATTTCTACAAGTGCGACGGCATCACGGTCAAGGACATCACCCTCCGCGACCCCGCCAGCTGGAACCAGCAGTACGACAAATGCTGCAACATTGTGGTGGACGGCGTGAAAGTGGATGCCAAGTCCTACTGGAACAACGACGGCATCGACATCGTGGACTGCTCCAACGTGGTCATCCGCAATTGCGACTTCGACGCCGCCGATGACGTTTATTGCTTCAAGAGCCACAGCAAGGACGGCGTTTCCGAGAACATCCTGGTGGAGAACTGCCGCGGCCGCTCCAGCGCCAACGGCATCAAATTCGGCACCTTTACCCTGGGTAAGTTCAAGAACTTTACCTTCCGCAACGTCTATATCTACGACACCTATCGTTCGGCCATCACCATCGCCACGGTGGACGGCGCCCAGATCGAGGACGTGCTGATTGACGGCGTGCAGAGTATCAACACCGGCAACCCTATCTTCATCCGTACCGGTTCCCGCCGTCCCGGCGACAATCCTTACATGAAGAACATCGTTATCAAGAACGTTTACGCCGAGGTTCCCTTCGACAAGCCGGATGCCGGCTACATGTATGAAGGCCCGGTGGAGGACCTGCCCCGCAACGTTTGCGCCAGCGGCATCCAGGGTATCCCCGGCATGCCCATCGAGAACCTGACCCTGGAGAACATTGAGATCGTCTATCCCGGTAAGGCCGATCCCAATTATGCCTATTGTGGCACCTCCAAGGCCGAACTGGAGGCCATTCCCGAACTGGAGGAGAGCTATCCCGAATTCTCCAACTGGAAAGAACTCCCTGCCTGGGGCTTCTACATCCGTCACGCCGTAAACCTGGTGATGAAGAATGTGAAGATCAGTGTCAAGGACGTAGATTACCGTCCCGCTATCGTGGCCGATGACGTGGATGGCCTCACCCTCCAGGGCGTCCAGATCATACAGGCCGATGCTCCCAAGGGCAAGAAGCAGATTATTACCAACAACGTGAAGAAGTTCAAGAATAAAAAGTAAGCGGATATGAAAAAGATTATTGTAACAGTCCTTGCTGCGCTCGTTACCATTGGCGCTTTTGCACAGGATAAGGAATATCAGGCATCTTATTTCGGCATCAAGAGCAACGGCATCATCGACAATACCACCAGCATCCAGAAAGCCATTGACTTCATCGCCGAAAAAGGTGGCGGCACTCTCACTTTCTGCGTGGGCCGTTATGTCACCGGCGCCGTCTATCTGAAAAGCGGCGTGAATATCCGCCTGGATGCCGCCGCCGATATCATCGGCTCGGACAATATCCACGACTATAAGGGCCAGAAGGCCATTTTCAACGCCATCGGCGTGGAGAACGTGAAGATCTTTGCCACCCGCGGCAATGGTGTGGTGGACGGTCGCGCTCCTCTGGTGCTCAAGAGCTACGAAGACCAGAAAGCCAAGGGTTATATCAGCGCCGATACGCCTGTTCCCACCCTCTTCTATTTCGAGAACTGCAAGGGAATCGTGCTGGACAAGGTGCTTTACCGCAATCCGGCCACTCCCGGTAAATTCTACGAGACCGTTAACAGCGAAGTCAGCGAAATAGGATGCTTCACCGATACTCATTAGTCCTCTGTGCGCTGCTGGCAATAGGCTGCGCCCAGTCCCAAGAGCAGGTTACCCTGGATAAGGATGTCCTGATGGACAAGATCCGGGGGGCGTGGGCCGGACAGGTGATCGGCTGTACCTACGGCGGCCCTACGGAGTTCAAGTTCCCCAACTTCATCTCCGACGAATATGCCATCGACTGGAATGAGCATATCGTGAAGTGGTGGTACGACCATACGCCCGGCCTGTACGACGATGTCTATATGGACCTCACTTTCGTGGAGGTCTTTGAAAAAGAGGGCCTGGACGCTCCCGTGGAATCTTTCGCCAAGGCTTTCGCCGGTGCAGGATACCCGCTGTGGCACGCCAACCTGCAGGCCCGCTACAACATCCGGGAAGGGATTATGCCGCCCGAATCGGGACATTGGCACAACAACGCCCACGCCGATGACATCGATTTCCAGATAGAGGCCGATTATGCCGGCATCATGGCCCCGGGTATGGTGAACGCCGCAACGTATTATACCGACGGAATCGGCCATATCATGAATTATGGAGACGGCTGGTACGGAGGTGTTTACGTGGCTGCCATGTATGCCCTGGCTTTCATCAGCGATGATATTCCGTTTATTGTACAGGAAGCTCTCAAGACCATTCCCGGCGAGAGCAAGTACTATAAGTGCATGGCCGATGTGATCCGCTGGTGGAAACAGTATCCCGACGACTGGCACATAACCTGGGCACTGGCCAACGAGCACTACGGCTACGACATCGGCTGCCCCGCAGGTTTCAATGCCTCCTTCAACATTGATGCGGTGATCAACAGCGCCTATATTGTGATCGGCCTGCTGTACGGAAACGGCGATTTCTATCGCACCATTGATATCGCTACCCGCTGCGGACAGGATTCGGACTGCAATCCGGCTTCGGCCGCCGGCATCCTGGGTACCGTCCTGGGCTTCGACAGAATCCCGGAAAACTGGAAGTTACCCCTTTACGAGGTAGAGAACGTGAACTTCAAGTATACCGATATTTCGCTGAACCGCGCCTGCCAGATGAGTTTCAATCAGGCGCTAAAGGTCATCGAGCTCAATGGCGGTTCCACGGATGGCGATGCCGTTACCATCCAAACGCAGGTTCCTCAGCCCGTACGCCTGGAGCAGAGTTTCGAAGGCCATTGGCCCGTTGCCAAGCAGAATATCAATAAAACCGTGGCCAATCTGGGAGAATTCACTTTCGAAGGCAAGGGTGCGGTCTTTTCCTACCGTTTTGTCCTGCCCAAGGACTATGCTGCGACGGATTACAAGGCCCGGGTGGAGGTGATGGTGGACGGCGCTCTCTATAAGACCGTCTCCCTTCCCACTTCCGGAAACGGGCGGGGCACGGAGATTTGCCAGATCTGGGACCTTCCCCTTGGGGAGCACAAGGTGTCCTTCAACTGGACCAACAAGCCTTCCGATATAGAACTGATTGTGGGTTTTGCCAATATTTTCACTGAGAAAAAATGAAATGAATCCTGATTACCCTGGCCGCCCTCACGGCCTGCCTGCCCCTGATCGGCGGCAACTCCAAGACGGTTCTGGAGGCCTTCCAGAACCCGGACGATGCCTATCGGCCTTATGTACGCTGGTGGTGGAATGGCGACAAGATTGAAGAAAGCGAAATCCGGCGGGAACTGAACCTCCTGAAAGAGGCCGGAATCGCCGGCGTGGAGATCAACCCGGTGGCCTATCCCGGAAAGGAGAACGTGGACGATTTAGGCAAGCGTTCCCTCATCTGGCTCAGCGACGAGTGGATCGATATGGTGGCCGTGGCTTTTGACGAGGCCAAGAAACTGGGCATTACCTGCGACCTCATCGTGGGTTCCGGCTGGCCTTTCGGCGCCGAATCCCTTTCCCGCGAGGAGCGCGCATCCGTAATCCTGACCTATTGCGACACCACGGCCAAGGCGGGCACCATTTACGACCAGTCCCTGTTCCACGTGTACAAGGAACTGGATCCGAAGGCCACCACGCCCCATCCCAGCCGTACGCCCGAACTGCTGAAGGTACTGTTGGTCCCGGATCCCATCAATGACCTTTCCGAAGCCCAGGACATTTCCTCCATGGTGAAGGACGGCGTGATCAATATGGTGGTTCCCGAGGGTAAGTGGCAAGTGTATTACATGGTGAAGTACAACTCCTTCGCCAGCGTGATCAACGGCGCTCCGGGTGCCGCAGGCCCCATTCTGGACCACATGAACGCTGCCGCCGTGCGCAAGTACCTGGACAATATGTCCAGTAAGTTGGAAGCGCGTTTCGGCCCCTTATCCAATTATTTACGGGCTTTCTTCGTGGACAGCATGGAGCTGGAAGGGGCTAACTGGACGGGGGATTTCGCCGAAGAGTTCAAGCGCCGCCGCGGTTATGACATCCTGCCTTGGCTGCCTTTCACCATGTTCAAGCTGCGCCGTCTGGGCGAAGTGGAGAACTTCAACTACGGCTCCGCTAAAGGCCCTAAGTTCCAGGACCAGGTGAACCGCGCCCGCTACGATTTCGAGCTGACCAAGGCCGAACTGCTGGAAGAGCGTTTCTTCAAGGTGTACACTGAGTGGTGCCACGAGCATGGCGTCAAAGCCCGTGCCCAGGCCTATGGCTGCGGCTTCTTCCCGCTGGAAACCTCCATGACCATCGATATTCCCGAAGGCGAGTCTTGGACCACCAACTGGTTGCGTCACGTGGTGGGCGAGGAGATGGGCGACCAGGACTACCGTCGCGGCAGGGCTTATACCATGATTGACAAGTACGTGTCATCGGCCGCACACCTGCAGGGCAAACGCCTGGTGAGCGCGGAGGAAATGACCAATACCTACAATGTTTTCTCCACCTCGCTGGAATACCTGAAAGTGGGCTCTGA
>CAMYWP010000031.1 GCA_947302825.1 uncultured Bacteroidales bacterium | reverse complement strand
CCTTGTTCCACCCGAAGAACATCACGGCGAAGAAGGTCGCCTCCATGAAGAAGGCGAGGATGCCTTCGATGGCGAGCGGAGCGCCGAACATGTCGCCCACGAACCAGGAGTAGTTGCTCCAGTTGGTGCCGAACTCGAATTCCAGGATGATACCCGTGGCTATACCCACGGCAAAATTGATGGCAAAGAGCTTGATCCAGAACTGGGCGGTCTTCTTCCAGAACGGATCCCCCTTGACCACATAGAGGGTTTCCATCACCGCCATTACCAGGGCCAGGCCCAGGGTGAGCGGCACAAACAGCCAATGGTAAGCGGCTGTCATCGCGAATTGGATTCGCGACCAAACGACAACATCCATAGCTTATTGGGTTAAAAGGTTTAGTGTATCTGTGTTATGATGCGGTTGCGTGAGGACGGAGCCCACCTTTTCGCTCTTCTGCTCATCCGTGAGCCCGTGCATGGTGGGTTTGAAAAAGAAGACGCGAAGGATGGCAAAAAGGATAATGAGTTTGAGCACGATGAGCCACACCAGGGGCTTCCCCCAGGTCATATTCTTGAATCCATCCCGGTACAAGGAATAGAAAAAAGAGAATATGCCCCAAGGCTTGGACATAAAGGGATTGGCTTAAGGTAAACCCTATTTAATCAGGTTTCCCAGGATGCTGCGGGTGAGCTCGCGGGTAAGGGTGGTGGTAGCGCTCTTGGTGGCTTTGGTCACCGCCTTCTTGGTGGTGGAAGTCTTGGAAGTCTTCTTCTTGCCAGTTACAGCGCCTGTAACGGCATCGGCGGCGGCTGCAGCAGCTACGCCCGTGACGGCGGTGAGAACGCTCTTAAGTACCTTGGCACCAATACCGCTGGACTTCTTCTTGGCAGCTTCCTTGGCGGCTTTTTCGGCCTCCTTGGCAGCCTTGGCATCGGCCTTGGCCTGGATGGCGGCCTGTTTCTCCGCCTCTGCTGCGGCTTCAATCTCGGCTTTCTGACGCTCGGCCTCCAATGTGGCGGCGGTGATAAGCTCATAGGCGCTTTCGCGGTCTATGGCGTGGTCGTAGCGTCCGTACAGGCGGCTGCGCTTGATGAGTTGGTCGCGCTGCTCTTCGGTGATGGCGCCGATCTGGCTTAACGGGAACAAAATCTTGGCCCGTTCCACGATGGCCGGCGTGCCTTTTTCGTCCAGGAAAGACACCAGGGCTTCACCGGTGCCCAGTTCCAGAAGAGTGTCGTAGGTTTTGAAGGCGGGGTTGGCGCGGAAGGTATCGGCCGCCACTTTCACGGCCTTCTGGTCCTGCGGACTATAGGCGCGGAGGGCGTGCTGGACGCGGTTGCCCAACTGGCCCAGGATGTTGGACGGAATGTCCGTGGGGCTCTGGGTGATGAAATAGATGCCAACGCCTTTGGAACGGATGAGGCGGATCACCTGTTCAATCTTCTCGATGAGGGCCTTGGAGGTGCCTTCGAAGAGCATGTGGGCTTCGTCGAAGAAGAACACCAGCTTGGGCAGGTCCATGTCGCCCACTTCCGGCAGGGTGGCGTAGAGTTCACTGAGCAGCCACAGCAGGAAGGTGGAATAGAGCTTGGGCTGGAGCATCAGCTTGTCGGCCGCCAGCACGTTCATGATGCCTTTGCCGGCCTCGCATTGCAGGAGGTCGTAGATGTCGAAGTCGGGCTCGCCGAAGAAAAGCTCTGCACCCTGATTCTCCAGAGCCAGCAGGGCCCGCTGGATGGCACCCACGGAAGCGCTGGTGACATTACCATATTTAGTAGTGTATTCCGCAGCATTCTGGCCCACGAAATTGAGCATGGCACGCAGGTCTTTCAGGTCAATGAGCAGCAGCCCGTTGTCGTCGGCGATCTTGAACACGATGTTGAGCACGCCGGTCTGGGTTTCATTCAGGTCCATCAGACGGCCCAGCATGTCCGGACCCATGCGGGAGATGGTGCTGCGCATAGGATGGCCCTGCTGGCCATACACGTCGAAAAAGCGCACCGGGCAGGGCTGGAACTGCGGATTCTCGATGCCGAACTCCGGCAGGCGTTTCTCGATGAAACCGGAGAGTTTTCCGGTTTGCGAGATGCCGCTGAGGTCACCCTTCATATCGGCCATGAAGCAGGGAATGCCCGCCTGGCAGAAGGTTTCGGCCAGCACTTGCAGCGTGACCGTCTTACCGGTACCGGTGGCGCCGGCGATGAGGCCGTGCCGGTTGATCATTTTACCCACCAGGGAGATGGGGCCGTTTTGGGAATGGGCCACATAGAGCCCGCGTGTGGCATCAAGCATATTAGTTACGTTTTTTCCAAATATAGAAGAAAAGTGCCGAAATTACAAAAGTAAAGAGGCCGATGACGGGCGCCAGCGAAGTAGGGACGCGGAATCCGGTCTTGTCCACCATGATGAACGCGACGCAGACCGCCGTCATGAACAGGGCCGGCAACAAGGTGACCAGATACCAGGAACCCTTTTTCTTCCGGGCCAGGTAGATGGTGGCCGTCCATAGCATGAAAGCCGCCAGGGTCTGGTTGCTCCAGCCGAAGTATCGCCAGATGACGTTGAAGCCGTTGGCATCGGCGATATTGTACCACAACAGGATGGCCGATCCGGCAAAAAGCGGAATGGCGATATACAGGCGTTTGGCCAGGCTACGCTGCGGCATGTGCAGGAAGTCGGCGATGATGAGACGGGCGCTGCGGAAGGCAGTATCGCCGGAAGTGATGGGCGCCGCCACCACACCCAGGATGGCCAGGATGCCGCCCATCAGGCCCAGCCAGTTTTCGGAGACCTTGGTAACTACGGTAGGGGCCGCGGCCGAAGTATCGGAACCTACAGCTGCCGCCCCCCCGTCGAAGAAGAACCAGGAGGCCACGGCCGCCCAGATGAGGGCCACCAGGCCTTCGGTGATCATGGAGCCGTAGAACACCGGCCGGCCCATTTTCTCATTTTGGATGCAACGGGCCATGAGCGGGCTCTGCGTAGCGTGGAAGCCGGAAATGGCGCCGCACGCAATGGTGATGAAGAGGCACGGGAAGATGGGTTGGTCGGCGATCCCAGCTTTCTGGGTCCAGCCGCCCAGGCCGTCCCAAAATTCCGGAAGGGAGGGCCACTTGATAAAGAGGCACACCATAAGGGCCGCCGCCATGAACAGGAGCGCAAAGGCGAACAGCGGATATACCCGGCCGATGAGTTTGTCGATGGGCAGCAACGTAGCAATAATATAATAGAAGAAGACGATGCCCACCCAAAGCATGATGGAGCCCCGGCTGCCGTCGCCGGCAATATCGCCCAGAATGAGGGCCGGACTGTATACGAACACCGTTCCCACCAGCAGAAGCAGTACGATGGAGAAAACCAGCATCACCTTCTTGGTTCGCTGTCCCAGGTACTCCCCTACCAGTTCCGGGAAGCCGCAACCGCCATGGCGCACGGACAGCATGCCGCACATATAGTCGTGTACGGCACCGGCGAAAATGCAGCCGAAGACGATCCAAAGATAGCTGGCAGGGCCGAACTTGGCGCCCATGATGGCGCCGAAGATGGGACCCGTTCCAGCAATGTTCAGGAATTGGATCATGTACACCTTCCAGGAAGGCATGGCTATATAATCCACTCCATCGGCTTTGGTAACAGCCGGTGTAGGACGCTTGGGATCCGGTCCGAACACCCGATCCACAAAAGTACCGTACAAAACATAGCCCAGAATCAGGGCGACAATGCTGATGACAAAACTTAGCATTACTCAAAAAAGCTGAAATGGACACGCCCGTAATGGCGTTCTTTAACAAAACGGGGATGGCTCACAAACGAATGTTCGTCCCCGTGTTCCAAAATGAAATAGCGTTCCGGATACAGGATATCGGCGGCAAAAACCAGATCCGGCAGCTTCTCCAAGCCTTCCAGTGCGTAGGGAGGATCGGCGAAAACCAGATCGAAACGCTCCCGGCAGATGGGCAGGAAATCGAAGACGTTGTCCCGGACCATGGTCACATTGTCCAGCCCAAGCCGCCGGGCTTCCGTCTTGATGAAACTGGCATTTTCCCGGGCCATCTCCACGCAGTATACGCGCGCGGCGCCCCTGGAGGCAAATTCAAAGGCTATGGAACCGGTGCCGCCAAACAGGTCCAGCACCTTCAGGTCTTCAAACTCGTATTCGTTGTCCAGGATATTGAACAGGCCTTCCTTGGCAAAGTCTGTGGTAGGACGCGCCTGGTAGCCCGCCGGCGGGAGGATTACCTTTCCTTTTAATTTTCCGCCGATGATTCTCATAACTGTACCACTCCTTTAAAATAGCGGTACAAGGACATCTCCGATGCCGCATCCAACGGCGTGTGGAAGCACACGGTGGATACTTCCGGATTCAGCTGCAGGCGCTTCATGCTCAGGAAGAGGAAGTACTGTGCCGTGGTGAAATCCGGAGCCTCGAATACATTGGCCAGCAGCAGGCTCCGTCCCTGGGCGATGACCAGATGCAGCCAACCGTCCTGCCAGGAAGCTATAATCTTATTATAGTCCGACACGGTTTCCAGCAGACGCAGCAGATAATACATCTCCGGCAGCACCCGCACCGGTTTCCCGGAAGCGGGAAGCACCGTTTGCGCGATTACCCGGGAAAGCGATTCCCCGATGGTGTTGGAAAAGAGCAGCACCGATGCCAGGGAAGGAAGGGAGATGGATTCCACGAAATCCCCCTCCTGCAACGACGCCACCTCTTCCAGGGCCGAACGGGCCGATCCGGGATGATAGAAGCTTTCCGGCACCAGGGCCACCTTAGGGGTGAGAAGTGAGATATCCACATTGTCGTAGCGGCGCTGGAACTCCGGCGTAGTGAACAGGCGCTCCGCCCCCATCCAGCCGCTTTGCCGGACATCTTCGCCGTTACGGACCTTAAAAGAATATCCACTCAAGGAGACTTGAATGGATATTCCTGTATATGCGGTATGCGTAGCGTCCATAGAGGACTATTCCCAGTTACCTGCGTTGTTGTTAGGAGCGGTTACGCTACCCACCTGCAGGCCTTCGTACTTGTTCTGGTCCCGGCGTTCTGCATCCAGATTGATGCGGAGCTGGTTGTCCAGACCTTTGCACAGGGCTTTGTAAGGCATACGGGCTTCGAACAGAGGAACGTTCACACCGGAGACCAGCTTGATGGTAGCTTCCATTTCGGTGCGCTGCTTGCCGGAGAACGGGATGAAATACAGGGAGTCGATGCAGAAGTCCGGGCGGTTGTTGAAGAGGGTGTCCTTCACGGGAATTTCCGTAACGGTGGAGAACACAACCTTCTGGCCAGCTTTGTAGGCATCGATGCAGGCATCCGTGACCTTGTTGTTCAGATCCTGACCCTTGAGACGGGGATTGGCCTTCTGGACAGCCTTCTTGATGGCTTCCGTGTTGGCAACTGCGATAGAGTCGTCGTGTGAGCCGATCTGCATCACGATGTCCATCTTACCGGTTTCGTAGAAGAGTTTCAGGGAGTCTACGGTAGGAGAGAAACGGCCGTTGACGCTCTTGAAAGCCACCTGGAGCGTACGGATGTCCTTGAGGCGCTGGATACCCACCTGGGAACGGGCGGCAACTTCCTTGTTGAATTCCACGGGCTTCTGTACACTCTTAACAGTGAGCCAAACGAGGAGGCAGATAATAGCTGCCAGGAGAATTTCGAGACCGATTTTTAATCCTTTGTTCATTATTTTAGTGTTTTATAATTTCTAAACTTCCGACAAAGTTAAAAAAATCATTTCTCAAAAGCAATAATCTTTTGTAAATTTGCGGACGTAATTGATGCTTGCCCATGGATTGTATCCATAAAGACCGCATACTGGCCCTGCAAGCGCTGATGGCACACGCCACCAGCGTGGTTGTAGTGGGTCATACGCACCCGGACGGAGACGCCCTGGGCAGCACTTCGGCGCTGGCCCTCTACCTGCAATCTGCCGGTATCCCGGAGGTTTCCGTGGTCTTTTCGGACACTCCGGCCGATAACCTGCACTTTATCCTGCCGGATTCAGTGCGTTTCTGTTTCCACGATCAGGATGCCCAAAAGGCCGAAGAAAGCATCCGGAAAGCAGACCTGCTGTTCCTGGTAGACTGCAACAGTTTCCAGCGCACGGAAGCGCTCCAGGCCCATCTGGAGGCATCCCAGGCCAGGAAAGTGCTCATCGACCACCACCTGAATCCGGACACCCAGGCCTTCGACCTGGTGTTCTCCACCCCGGACATTTCATCGGCCAGCGAACTCCTGTACTGGATTCTGGTCCAGTTGATGAAAGGCAGTGTTGCTCCTTCGGGGGCATCGGCCTTTTCTTCTGTCCCCGAAGGGGCAACACTGCCGGTTTCTGTCGGCACGGCGTTGCTGGCCGGCATGACCACTGACACCAACAATTTCGCCAATTCGGTGTACCCTTCCACTTTCCAAATGGCATCGGAACTGATTGCCGCGGGAGTGGACCGCGATGCCCTGCTGCAGAAACTGTACAACAGCTACCGGGAGAACCGCGTGCGGCTCATGGGTTATATGCAATACGAAGGCCTGCACATCCTGCCTTGCGGCGCCGCCTATATGATCCTCACACAGGACATCCTGCAGCGCTTCGACCTCAAGGAAGGCGAATCCGAAGGCCTGGTGAACGTACCGCTCACCATCGGCGCCGTACGCCTGAGCGTCCTCCTGAAAGAAGACCAGGGGCACTTCCGCGTATCCATCCGATCTAAGAAAGGAACATCGGCCCAGCAACTGGCTCAGAGCCGTTTCCACGGCGGCGGGCACGAGAATGCGGCCGGTGGAAAACTGTTCATCGGCCAGGATATCCCCAGTGTGGAAGACGCCGCCGCTTTTGTAGAAAACGCCCTTAAAACTTTCCTGTCATGAGCAAACGAAGCCTCCTTTTAGCCGGCATCCTTGCCCTGGCAGTTGCAGCCGCCTGTTCCAAGTTGTCTGTCAAGACCACGTACGAGAAACAGGCCACCTTCATCGAGGGCTTTGTCTCCACTCAAATGAGTAAAGACCCCGATGCCACCCTTACCCGCAACGGCGGAGCCTTCCGGCTCACCCTGCACGACACCCTGGACCGCGTCTTCGGACAGCGGGATTCCCTCCGCCAGGGCGGAACGGCCGTGGTTTGGTATGCCTGCTATACCCTCACTGGAAGCACCCTGAGCGCCAGTAATCTGGTGGCCACCAATATCAGGTTGCTCGCCAACTCCGCCGGATGGGAGCTTTCGGATACCCTCCGTTACAAACCGGACACCCTCCGTCTGGACGGCAAGCTGGTACGCGGACTGCAGGAAGGTTTGTTCGGAGTCCAGCAATACGACGAATGTTTCATTCTGTTTACCGGAGAATTTGGCTTTGGAAACAACGAGCGGGGCACGATTCCTGCAAGGAGTGCCCTGGCCTATCAATTTTGGATAGAAAATATAGACAATGAAAACTAATATATACAAAAACTTCACCCTGGCAGCAGTCGTCTGCCTTCTGGCAGCAGGCTGCGCCAAGGATAGTTCCATGAAAACAGGCGAGAAAGCCCAGGAATACCTGAAGCTCTACATTGAGAAGTATTATCCGTACGTAACTCCCAACGAATACGGGCTCTACGTCCTGGAAGAGACTCCCGGCACCGGCAGTGCCTGGACGGAAAGCGTTCCCTATGTTTACGCCCGGACCACCATCCGCGACCTGGGCGGCACCATCACATCCACTACGGAAGAGCCCTTAGCCCAGCAACTGGGCACCTATGTCAAAGGCAATTACTACGGTCCCAAGTACCAGGAAACCGGAAAAGAGCAAAGTTATGTGGGCCTGGACAACCTCCTGAAGGGCATGCGCGTGGGCGGCACCCGCAAAGCCATCATCCCCTCCTGGCAGCTCACCACCAGCCGATACAGCACCTCCAAGGAATACATCGACGCCTGCACTTCGGACGCCCATATGGAATATACCGTAACCCTGGAAGGGATTAGCTCCGATATCGCCGCAACGGAAAAGGACAGCCTCGTCAATTATGTCCTGCACAATTACGGCCCGGGATTGTCCCCCACCACCATCGCGTCCGACGTCACGGACGGTACCTTCTACTTCATCTCCGACAGTACCGCCTTCATCGGCAAGCCTTACTTCCCCTCCGACACCACCCTGAAGCTCAATTACACCGGCCGTTTGCTCAACGGACAAGTCTTCGACACCACCATTGAGCGGGTGGCCAAGGATGCCGGCATCTATAGCACATCCAAAACCTATGGCCCCGTCAGCGTCACTTTCGCTTCCAAATACACAGAGGTTAAAATGGGAGAGAGTTCCTCCCTCATCACCGGTTTCAAGGGCGGCCTGTATAAACTGCGCTGGTTAGGCCAGACGGCCGATGTCTTGTTCACTTCGGAGCTGGGATATACCAATACCGGCAGTGGACAGACCATCCCGCCCTATTCCCCGCTGTTGTTCGAACTTGAAGTGGTAAAAGAATGAGCGGAACAAGCGTCCCCACCGAACTGGGCACCAAGCCCATTGGCGCTCTCTTGAAGCAGTACGCCGTCCCTGGCATCGTTGCCATGACGGCGTCTTCGCTTTATAACATGGTGGACAGCGTCTACATCGGCCACATTCCCGATGTAGGTTCCCTTTCCATTGCAGGCCTGGCCATCACCTTCCCCCTGATGAACATCTCCACCGCGTTCGGCACGCTGGTGGGTGTGGGTGCCTCCACCATGATTTCCGTCCTGCTGGGGCAGAAGAACTACAAGACGGCCTGCAAGGTGCTCTCCAACGAAGTGACGCTGAACATCCTTACCGGTGTTATTTTCACCCTGGTCACCCTGCTTTGGATGGATCCCATCCTGCGCTTTTTCGGCGCATCGGACGCCACGCTCCCATTCGCCCGCGGCTACATGACCATCATTGCCCTGGGCAACGCGGTCACGCACCTTTATTTCGGCCTCAACGCCGTGGTGCGATCTTCGGGCAATCCAACGCTGGCCATGAAGCTTACCCTGTTCACGGTGTTCTCCAACGCCATCCTGGACCCCATTTTCATCTTTGCACTGGGTATGGGCGTTCAGGGAGCGGCCATTGCCACTGTGCTGTGCCAGATGATGTCGCTCACCTATACCCTGTGGTATTTCCTGAATCCGAACCGCTTCCTGCACCTGCCCCGGTCCCTCAAGATGTTCCGCGTGGACTGGAAGATTGCCAAGGATTCCCTGGCCATCGGCATGGGACCTTTCCTGATGAACCTGGCCAGCTGCATAGTGGTGCTGTTCATCAACCAGCAGCTGGTAAAATGGGGCGGAGACCTTGCCATCGGTGCATATGGAATCGTGAACCGCATCAGCTTCCTCTTCATCATGATCGTGATGGGCTTCAACCAGGGCATGCAGCCCATTGCCGGCTATAATTACGGCGCCCGGCAATATGCACGCGTACGGGAAGTCTATCTCAAAACGGCAGGCTGGGCCACACTGGTGATGATGCTGGGTTTCGTGGCCTCCTTCTTCTTTTCGGGACCTATGGTACGCATCTTCACCAACGATCCCGTTCTGGTTGAAAAATCGGCCCACGGACTCAAGGTGATGAACGTGGCTTTCCCTATCATTGGCTTCCAGATGGTGACCACCAATCTGTTCCAGTGCCTGGGCATGGTGAAAAAGAGCGTTTTCCTTTCCCTGTCGCGGCAGCTGCTTTTCCTGCTGCCCTGCATCTACATCCTGCCGCCCCTGCTGGAGAGCGAGAGCGGCGTATGGTACAGTTTCCCCATCTCCGACACCATTTCCGCCATCATTACGGCCCTGCTGGGCTGGAACCTGCTGGTGAAACTGGGTAAACTCAAAGACGGGGACGATCCGGATATCCTGGGGAGCCAGATCTAGGAGATTCTTCACTTCGTTCAGAATGACAATAGGTTCAGAATAACAAGATTATGAATACGATTATCACCATCGGCCGGTCTTTCGGCAGCGCGGGAGGCCATGTGGGCCATGCCATTGGCCAGAAACTGGGCATTCCCTTCTACGACAACGAACTCATCTCCAAGACCGCCGAAGAAGAAGGCTACTCCAAGAGCCTCTTCGCCAAGGCCGAGGAAAAGAGCCTGTTCTCCTTCTCCAGCTTCTTTGCTTCCAGCCGTCTGGGCTATATGGACGGGGGCTATATCAATGACAATGTGATGTTTAACATCCAGAGCGAGGTAATCCGTTCCATCGCCGAAAAGGGAGATGCCATTATCATCGGCCGCTGCGCCGACTATATCCTGCGCGACCTTCCCTGCCTGAACGTGTTCATCACCGCCCCGGAAGAGCACCGCATCCAGAGCCTAATGAAAAGTGAGGGGCTCACGGCCGATGAAGCCGAAAAACTGATGCGCCGCAAGGACCGCACCCGGGAAACTTATTACAATTACTACACTTTCGGTGAGTGGGGCTACGCTTCCAACTACCACCTGTGCCTGGACAGTTCCATCCTGGGTGTGGAAGGAACGGCCGACCTGATCATTGATTTCGGCCGTCGCAGCAAACTCATCAAGTGAGAAGAGCCTGCGCCATATCTTTAACTTGCCTGCTGGTACTGGCGGGCTGCTTTTCACTGCCCGGCCGCTCCGTGCAGGAAACGGAAGAGCCCATCCCCTGGCGGGATTCCCTGAACCGGGTCCTCACCAACGAGCTCTCCCAGTTGCCGGCCATGGACGCCGTATTGGACAGTTTCATGGATTTCTGGAGCCTGCACGGGGTTTCGCTGGCCGTCATGCGCAACGATTCCCTTTTGTATGCGCACGGGTACGGACAGGCCGATGCCTCCACACCCATGACCCCGGGCACTACCCTGCGGCTGGCTTCCGTTTCGAAGCTACTCACCGCCGTGGGCATCATGCGTTTGCAGGAGGCCGGTGAGGTGTTCCTGGACACGCCGGTGTTCGGTCCATTCGGGGTGCTGAACCAATACGACTCCTATATCCGCGACGACAATTATTACCTCATCACCGTAGAACACCTGCTGCGCCATCAGGGCGGATTCAGTTCGCGGGGCGGCGACCCTGTCTTCTCCCCCTATCCCTCGCTGGACGATCTGCTTTGCACGCAGCTGCGGCGCCCGCTGGCCTTTGAACCCGGCACTTCGCAGGAATACTCCAATTTCGGCTTTCTCCTTTTATCGCTTATTATTGAAAAGGTCTCCGGAAAACCGTACGAGGAGTTCATGCAGGAGGAGGTATTCTCCCCCGCCCTGTGCCGTGATTTCCGCCTTGCGGGAAATTACCTGGCCGACCGGCATCCCGGCGAGACCCGCTACTACATGCAGCCGGACGCGCTTCAGGGGCCTTCCTTCGACGGCCGATTCGCCGCCGTGGAAAAGTGTTATGGCGGCAACAATGTGAGTGGCTCGCTGGGCGCGGGCGGCTGGACGGGATCGGCCCCGGAACTGGCGCGGATGGTAGCCTGCATAGACGGCCATGGCCCTCTGGACGATATCCTACTGCCGTTTTCGGTGGCGCAGATGACCAATTACTACGACCCCGACACTTTCTCGTTGGGCTGGAACGACACCAAGGTTACGGGCGAATGGACCCGATCCGGCTCCTTCTCCGGCACCCAGGCGCTCATCAAGACCTACCCCGACGGGGAATGCTGGATTTTCATTTCCAATACTTCCACCTGGCGCGGTTCCCGCTTTGCCCGCAACATCGCCGCCCTCTTCGAAAACCTGCGCAGCCGATTCAGTCAGGATTTGCCGGTACGGGACCTGTTCAGAGAAAACTAAAACTAATCCCATATGAAAAGAATCTACACTTTCCTACTCCTTCTGGTAAGCCTTTCCCTGGCGGCCCAGGAGCGCATGCCCATCTGGCCCGCCGGCCGCATGCCGGATGCGCAGCCTCATCAGATTGCTGCCATGACCGATGTCTCCAAGGCACCCGGATTCGACCCTGCACAGTATCGGCAGCCCTATCTGGAGTGGTTCCCCGCTCCGGAACATCCTAACGGCGCCTGCATGATCCTCATCTCCGGCGGCGCCTATTACAACACCTGTGACATGTCGCTCATCGAGTACTGGAAAGAGGAACTCACCCGACTGGGTGTCCAGTGCGTAAGCCTGGTGTACCGCACGCCCCGTCCCCAGGGCCTTCCCATTTACCAATCGGCCTGGGAAGATGGCCAGCGGGCGGTTAGGCTGGTAAGAAATCAGGCCGAAAAGAGAGGCTATGACCCGGAGAAGATCGGAACGGTTTCCATGTCGGCCGGCTCGCACCTGGCCCTGCTGCTGGCTACGGCTTCGCAGACCCAGGCCTACCCTACCGTGGACCAGATAGACAGTGTTCCCTGCCACATCAACTGGGCCATCGTGAATGCGCCGGCCTATGTTACCACCGACGGCGAGGCCGGCACCCAGGCCACCCGCGACGGCTATGGAACGGACGTAGCGCTGAGCAACGTCTTCCCCTTCGATGAAAAAACCTGCCCCATGAGCCTGCATCACGGGGAGGACGACCCTTATTCCCCAAACGGTTCCACCCTGATTTACAGGAAATTGCGTGAGATGGGAATCCCGGCCGAACTGCACCTGTATCCCTTCCGCGGGCACGGCGCCTTCGGCTTTGAACGCGCCATTGAATTCATGCGCCAGATGGGTTATCTGGGCCGATTGGATGAGGATCAGAAGATTATGGACCGCTTCCCTTCGGATCAGGACCGCACCACCTACTGGAAAGAGGACGTATGGCCCGAAGGAAAGATGCCCAACGCCCAGGACCACCAGTGCACTCCTTACCTGGAGTGGCACATTCCTGCCGTCCGCACCACCGACGCCATCCAGATCATCTACTCCGGCGGTTCCTATACCGGCAACGACCCCGACGGTTTCGAAGTGGCTCCTGCCCGCCGCTACCTGAATGCCAAGGGCATCACGGTGGTGACCATGAAATACCGTACCCCCCGCCCCAAGGGCCTGGCCAAGCACACCACGGCCTGGCAGGACCTGCAGCGCGCCGTCCGCATCGTGCGCAGCAAGGCGGCCGAACAGGGCCTGAATCCGGATAAAATCGGCATCATGGGTTCATCGGCCGGCGGACACCTCACGCTCATGGGCGTAACTTCGTCCCGCCACCGCGCCTACTGGCCCATCGACGACCTGGACAAACTGCCGTGCAACGTGCAATGGGGCGTTGGCATTTACCCGGCCTATTCCCTCACGGACGGCCTGGAAGCCCCCAACAAAACGGGCGGCAACGCCGACAGCGCCGTCCTGGCTCCGGAGTTCTCCTTCGACCTGGATACCGCGCCTATGCTGCTCATCCACGGCGATTCCGACGGCTGGGCCGCCATGAACTCCGTGAAGGTATGGGAGAAACTGCGCGCCATGGGCATCCCGGCGGAACTCCACACCCTGGCCACCCGGAAGCACTGCTTCCAGGAGAAGTCGGCCCCCGGCACCGGCAGCTACACCTGGCTGGATCGCATTGATGAATTCCTAACTGAAATTGGGCAGAAATAAGCCCAAACGCCCAGGTTCAGTTCAACGTTCGACTGAACCCGGGCGATAAATAGAAAAAGTGCACGGATTTACTCCATTAACTTTTTGTACTTGAAGCGCTTGGGAGCCGCATCGGGGCCCAGGCGCATCTTGCGGTTGGCCTCGTATTCCTGGTAGTTGCCCTCGAAGAACACCACCTTCCCGTCGCCTTCATAGGCCAGGATGTGGGTGGCGATACGGTCCAGGAACCAACGGTCGTGGCTCACCACTACGGCGCAGCCGGCAAAGCCGTCCAGACCCTCTTCCAGGGCACGGATGGTGTTGACGTCCACGTCGTTGGTCGGTTCATCCAGCAGCAGGACGTTGCCTTCGTCCTTGAGGGTGAGGGCCAGGTGGAGGCGGTTGCGTTCACCGCCGGAGAGCACGCCGCACAGCTTTTCCTGGTCGGCCCCGGAGAAATTGAAGCGGGACACCCAGGCGCGGGCGTTCACGTCCTTGCCGCCCATACGCACCCATTCGGAATTGCCCGCAATGGTCTCATACACAGTGAGATCCGGATCAATGGAACGGTGCTGTTGGTCTACATAGGCAATCTTCACGGTCTCGCCAATCTCGATGGTGCCGCTGTCCGGCTGCTCAATGCCCATGATCAGGCGGAAGAGCGTAGTCTTGCCGGCGCCGTTAGGGCCGATCACACCCACGATGCCCGCCGGCGGCAGTTCGAAGCTCAGGTGCTCAAAGAGCAGTTTGTCTCCGTAAGCTTTTGACACATCGTTGAATACGATCACCTTGTTGCCCAGATGCGGGCCGTTGGGGATATAGATTTCCAGGTTGGCTTCCTTGGCTTTGGTATCGGCCGATGCCAACTTTTCGTAAGCACCCAGACGGGCCTTCTGCTTGGCCTGGCGGGCCTTGGGGGCCATCCGGACCCATTCCAGTTCCCGTT
>CAMYWP010000030.1 GCA_947302825.1 uncultured Bacteroidales bacterium | reverse complement strand
CATTATAATATACCTTGCCTGAAACGGTGCCCAGGAAACCCCAAACAAAGAAAGCGGCCAACAGCAGTAAAGCCGTGACGGCCAAAAGATAAGTGGGCAGGGCTGTTATCTTGAGGGTGCTGCCTATCTGGTCAGGCGACTGGAGTTGCTGCTGACGGTTCTGGGCAGAAAAAGGGTTTTGATTACTCATATACAAAAATAGCAATAAATCTTTATTTACGTTCAGTAAATCACTATCTTTGTAAAAATGACATCTGCCATGCGCCCTAACCTGAAACTCTTCCTTCTGCTGGCCCTGCTCCCGCTCGCCATCTCCCTTTCCGCCGCCAACAAGCAGCGCGTCAAAGATTTGGACATCCAGATTACCCTCCTGTCCAAAGGCGGGATCGTGGTCTGTGAAACCTGGGACATCAATACCGGGGACGACATTACCGAATGGTATCTGGTCCGGAAGAATCTGGGAGACATCAAGATCAGGAACTTCGCAGTGATTGATGAGAAAGGCGTAAGGTTCCAGGACGACGGAGAATGGGATGTGGACCGCAGCCTGGAAGAGAAAGCCGGCCACTCCGGCATTGTCCATAAAGATGATGGGGTGGAATTGTGCTGGGGCGTAGGTTCTCACGGAGACCATGTATTCCGTGCCATCTACTGCATGACCAACGCCATCAAGTCCCTGAACGACTACGACATGCTGCACCTTCAGGTGGTTTCCCCGGGACTTTCCTCTCCCCCGGAGCATGTGAAGGTGACCATCGACGCCAAGGAGCATCAGTTGGATACCACCAATACCCGCGCCTGGGGTTTCGGCTTCGGCGGACGCACCTCCTTCCAAGATGGGAAGGTGGTGTTTGAGTCCATCGAACCTCTGCAAAAATCGCATTCGGTCATTGTGCTGCTTCGGCTGGACAAAGGCTATTTCGCCAGTGAGAGCGTACAGGACCGTGATTTCCAGGATGCCCTGGACATAGCCATGGAAGGAGCCGATTTCGGCGACAAAAAAGAAGAAGATGAGGAGGATGACGGCATTGCCTCCGGAATAGCGATGTTCTTTACCATTCTGATTATGTATCTCATTCTCCGCAAACCCATCCGGGGTATGCTGGGCAAGAAGAGCAGGCGGGAAATCCGGAAAGTGGTGGGTATCAGCAACCTCAAAGACGTGAGCTGGTTCCGGGACATTCCTTTGGAAGGGAACCTGGATGCAGCTCACATAGTGTTGGAAGATCTGGGATTTGGAAGCGGAAAGAAAAACAACCTGGCCCTGGCGGAGATTCTCCGGCTGGTCCATGGCGGCTATCTGAAAGCCTCACGTGAGATGGAAGGTCCCGTGAAACTCACGTTCACGGACAAGGATCCCGAAACCCTGGACAAATCGGCCCGGGAATTCTATGACCTGCTGAAAGAGGCGGCCGGGACCGATGGTGTCCTGGAAGACAAAGAATTCTCCAACTGGGCCCGGGTCCATGACCTGGAAGTGTACCGCTGGTCCAGCGAATCCCGTACCCACTCCATCCAATACCTCAAGCGCAAAGACTGGCGCAAATACGGGGATTACTCCCCCGAAGGCCAGGAGCAAGCCCGCCATCTGGCAGGCCTGCGGAAGTACCTGGAAGATTTCACCCTGGTAAACGAAAGGGAAACCGTAGATGCGATGTTATGGAAGGAATACCTGGTCTATGCCGGTCTATTCGGCCTGGCCGACAAAGTGGCACAGCAGCTGAAAGACATTGATCCGGCCCTCTTCGCCCAGGCTTTCCCCTACGAGCCCACTTCCCTGCCTTCCCTGCTCACTATCAGTGACACGCTGGCCTCTACGCTGCGCACTGCCGAACTTACCGGCAACCCCAACCATTCTTCCTCCAGCGGTGACAGCGGCAGCAGCGGCTTTGGCGGCTCCACCTCCTACGGCGGTGGCGGCGGCTTCAGCGGCGGCGGTTACGGCGGCGGTGGCCGCTAGGGTTCCCGGATATTGAATTCCTTTTTGTAAGGCTGGTTTTGCTTATAGGCAGGCCAGCCGGGATTTCCGTTCTTGCAGAAGTTCGTCCAGGCATCCAGCATCTCTTCGGAGAGCTGGGAATCGTCCTCCGTGAACGGGCGCCAGCTGTTTTTGAGCGTACCGAAAACGTACCAGAGTTCGGCCGAATGGAAGGCGCCGGCGTTGGAAGCTGGATGGGCCTCGTCGGTGGGCAGATCGCGCAGGAATTCGTACTCATAGACCGGGAATCCCAGGGAGTCGCGGAGCTCGCAGAAGTGGTGAACGGACGCGCCGCCCAGCATGCCCATATCGTCCTTGTTGTAGCCTATCATGATGGGAACCGGAGCCATGGAGCCATCCATAAAGGCCTTCTCAAAACCTTCTGTAAGCACTTTTCCATCCAGATGCGGGGTGAGCATTCCCTTCAGCGCACCCAGAATCCGGGAGGCCGGAGCTGCGCGCATATCGGCCAGGTTGGTGAGTCCGGCAGCGTCCATCAGGGCCTTGCCCTGGGCATCGGCCTGCTCCTGCGTGGCTTCCGGCGTGAGACCACGGGTAGAAAGCCCGCCGCCGCTCTGGATGATGGCACCGGCCATAAGTTCCCTTGACAAAGGGGAAACCAGCAGCGTCTTTACGCTCATGGCGCCGGCACTTTGGCCAAAAATGGTGATTTTTTCAGGGTCGCCGCCAAAGGCCGATATATTATCGTGTACCCACTGCAGGGCGGCAATCTGGTCCATGGTTCCGTAGTTGCCGGACTGCCCCTGCTCTGCCGTGAGTTCCGGATGGGACAGGAAGCCGAAGGTTCCCAGCCGATAGTTGATGGTGACCAGAATCACACCCCGGCGAGCCCAGGCATCGCCGTCCATGGTCACTTCATAGCCATAACCGTTCATATAGGCGCCGCCGTGAATCCACAGGGCCACAGGCAGTTTGGCATCGGCCTTCCCTACCGTCTGGGCCGGAGCCCATACATTCAGGTACAGGCAGTCCTCGCTCTCTTCCGGCGTTCCTTCCCAATAGAATTCGTCGCCGTAGAAGGTGCCGGGCTTGTTCCCGAACTGCGGACAGATGGGTCCGAAAGTATCGCATACCCTGACACCCTCCCAGGCCGGAACCGGCTGCGGCGCCTGCCAGCGGAGATCGCCTACCGGCGGTGCGGCATAGGGAATGCCTTTATACACCATCACATTTGAGGAGTCCGTAAGGACACCCTGGATCTTACCTCCGGCAATCTCCAGCACAGGGGGCTGCACAGTACAGGAAATCAGGGCCGATAACAGCAGGGAAACAGATAACTTATTCATTTTTCGCGGCGTTTTAAAACGCGAATATACAATTAATAATGTATATTTGTGCATAAGCATCTCGTTCTCCTATGAAAAAAGTCTTACTTAGCGCCCTGGTGCTGGCGGGTTTGAGCCTGATGGCCGCCGCACAACCCGCCGTTCCCGAAAATGTCATTTACACCCAGCGGGCCAGCATGACCATCACCTATGGCGGTCCCACCCGCGCGGAAGGCCGATCCTATAACTTCACGCCCATCTTCTTCATCTACCCGGACGGGAAACTGGACCAGGCCGGCGCAGAGCAATTGCTTGAGAGCCTGGACATCCAGCCCCTGCTGGATGCCAACTACGGCACAGTCCTGGTGGTGAATCCTATCGGCGACAAGTACGATGCCCAGGCCGATTTCGACGCTTTTGTTCAGTTGTTTAACCAATTCCGTGGTCCCGGCAATTTGAAACTGGTGGGCTTTGGTGCCGGTGCTACGTTTGTGAACCAGGTGTTGGCGCCCAAGGCCGGCGGGCAGGTGGCCGGCATCCTCAGCGTAGGCGGCAAAGCGGGCAAGAGCGTGGACCCTGCAGGCGTTCCCGCCTATGTGGCCGGGAAGGGCGCCGCAAAGGTGGCCAAGCCCTACCAAGCGGCTATCGCGGCCCATGCCGATGAACCCCTGCTGAAGGTGGTGGTGGATCCTGCATCGGCCCCTTTGAAGGAGGTTTTTGCCGATGCCTGGAAGGAGGTTCTGGGACGCAATTATCGTTATAATAATTATGGGCACACCCATTACGAAGGCTCTCCCTTCGGGCAATATGGCTCCTTTGAACTGGAACCCTACCTGGATTGCGAGTCCATGGGCATCCAGCGCATCATGGTGGAGCAGCCCACGGGATTTGGCCCGCAGGCGAAGGACGGTCCCAAACAGCTGTGGTACGAATACTGGCCCGTGGAACTGCTCACCGGTGCCCCGGAGCACAGCGTACCCGTGATGGTGCTCCTGCACGGCAACATGAACGATCCCCGCACCCAGGCCGAAACCTCCGGCTTCATCCAGGTGGCCGCCCAGGACCGCTTCTTTGTGGTGGAGATGGAGTGGCAGGGGACGCCCAATTACCAGGCCATGGGTCACGACGGTATCGAATCCGTTCTGTATCAGCTCTTTGCCAAGTATCCGCAGTTGGATCCTTCCCGCGTATACGCCGAAGGCCTGAGTGCCGGTTCCATCACGGCCACGGCCCTGGGCATCAAGAAGTCGCACATCTTTGCTGCAGTGGGCGGCCATTCCGGCGGCATCTTCAGCGGTCCGTTCAAGGGCTATACCACTTTCGATATCCTCTGGGCCGAAGCCACCCAGAAGCGCGGTGCCGTGGAAATGCCCTACTGCTCCGTCCTGGGAACGGCCGATAACGTGGTCCCCTACATCAAGCCCGACAACTGGAAAAACAACAACTACCTCAACGCCTGGAACGCTTATGAACAGATGAACGGCATGGAGGTAGTGAGCGAAATAGACTTTTCCGCAGACCCTGTTTTCGGCCAAAAGTTGCAGGACCGCGAAACCATCGTCACCAACAAGGGCGACGGGATTGTCATTGAAACCGGCCAACTGTACAAAGGCAAGGTTCCTATGATAAAAATAGTGGCCGTAATGGACTACGGCCACTGGAACTTCCAGCCCACCGCCCGCATCATGTGGGACTTCTTCAAACAATACCGCCGCGACCCCGCCACCAAGAAACTAATCTATCTCGGCAAAATGGCCCCCTAAACCCCTGGCAACCAACTCCCTCATCCTCAGCACATTACAGAAAGTTTTCGTTCAAAATTTGAACGAAAACTTTCTGTAAAATATTAACTGTCAGGCAGTTACTTGCCAGGATATAAGCCGTCCGGTGGGGTTAAAGGGTGGGGCGGGGCTGGCTGGTCAGTTTCTCCAGCGTGACGGGCCCTATGAGGCCGGAGGGCAGGAGCGGACTGTCGGCGCGATAGAAGGGAACCGGGGTGTAGGTATGTTTCTCTGCTCCGGGCTGGGCATCGCCGATAAGGCGGTTCACCCATACGTTCACCACTTTCACTTCGATGGTGTTCTTGCCGGGCTTCCGTTTGCCTTCGAAACAGGTCTTGTACGGGGCTTTCCAGAGGAAGGCCACGTGCTCGCCGTTGATGAAGACATCGGCCATCTGGCCCACGCAGCCCAGGTCCAGGGACAGCACTTCCGGCAACTCGTTCTTCTTGAGCGTGAAGCTGTTCCTGTAAGTAGCCGTGCCGGAGAAGTATTTCACAGAAGGGTCTGAAGAATCGGTCCAGGAATACAGGGTGTTCCATTTCTGCACGCCGGCAGGAGCGCTGGGGCCGTCGAAGGAAACTGTCCAGGGACCGTTCAGGGTCACCGTTCCAACAGACTTCAGGGGTGCGGGTTCAGCCACAGGCTTAGCCGTAGGATCGGCCACGATGAACAAGGCCTGGTTGGGTTCCAGATGCAGTGTATGGCCTTTCAGGGCCTGGTTCAAGCTCTTGCCAGTTTCAGGATCCAGGACAGTCCAGACGCCCGAAGCATCCCGCAGGGAGAGTTCCGTGTCCAACGCCCTATCGCTGAAATTCCGTACCCAGTAGATGTTGCGCTCCCCGTCCTTCCGGTGGAAATAACGCACTTCGGGGGCCGAACTTACAAAGTCGGGGGCCACACCCGCTTTGACCATGCCTTCGGCCACACTGCCGGTCCAGACATTGGGACGGGCGGCGTGCCAGATTCCGGCCACCAGACGGGCGAACTCGGCGGGATCATCGCCCCGGCCGGCCATCCGCACAGGTTCCCGGCCGATAAGGAATACTCCTCCGGAAACCAGCTCGTGCAGTTTGCGCAGAATCTCAACGCTCATGGTCTGCGTATGGGCGCCCAAAGCCACTACTTTATAACACTGACCGCTTTCGGTAACAGCTGCACCGTCCTTTACCTGCAGGCAATTCAGCATTACATGGGGACTGGCAAAGTCATAGGCATAGCTCTCCGGAACGGAAGGCAGCGCATCTTCGTGTTCTGCAGTGACATTGGTGCCTTCGCCATAATACCATAGGACATCGGCCACGGAGCAGCCCTGCTGAAGCATATAGCTGCTGCGGGCCAGGTAATCCATCCAGTATTTGGCGTATTCCGCCCAGGTTTCGTGACGGGTGAACCACTGGCCGAAAATGAGCAGTCCCAGACCCGGACGCAGGTTGTCGGTGGGCTGATGGGCACTCTCATGGATGAAGAAACGGTTCAGGCCGCTCAGCAGGGCAATATCGGCTATCTGCTTGAGGTTGCCAGGATACCAGCTGTAGGCACCGCCCAGCATACCGTTGGTGGTGAAACTCTCCCCTGCCACCAGATTCTGGCCGTAGATATGGGCCACGGAGGCCGATTCCCGGATATCGGCCTGATAATGGATGGATTGGGCCGGATCCACCGTCCAGATAGCTGCCATGGGTACGGTGGCCGTGCGCTTGAGATCCATACCATCGCCCACAAACACGCGGCTGCCTTCGTGGGATTCGGTGTATCGGCCTTTCATGCCGTATTCTTCCAGGATACCGTTTATGCGGTCGTAATTGGCGGCGAAGAGTCCGCCCAGGGTTTCGCGCCAGTCAAAGAGGAAGCCTTCTGTCTGCTCCGAACTGCCGATAATCTCTCCCGAAAGCGCCGGGAGCCAGGGAATCAGGTCGTAGCCACAGGCCGATTGGAAGGCCTCCGCCATCTTGGGCGTCCAAGTCATCTGTTCAGCCTCATAGCTGTCCACCATCAAGTACTGGATGCCCCGCTGGCCCAACAGGCCGCCGGCTGCTTCCTTGTACATATCCAGATAATTGTGGAAGTAACGGCTCCAGGCATCCGGATCCAGTTTGTCTACTTCCAGGCCGGTGGCTTCCGGCGGGGCGGGATGGTTCTGCTTGCCGGTGAGCGAAGCACCAAAACGGTAGATGCGCCAGCGGCCTTCAGGAACCTCCCAGTTCAACGAACCGTCTTCCTGCATCAAAGATGTCAGGTCCACCACCTCTTGCACAGGTGCTTTCGTGACCGGCGTCAGGTGCGTTTCCAAATCCATCGGCGCGGCAAAACCGGCCTTTTCCTCAGCGTGATTCACCTTGTATACGGTATTCAGCTTCCATTCGTGGATGCGGGTGCCGGTGGGCATCACCACGGGAACGCCATAAGCCGCCAGACTGTAATCCGGCTGAGGATTTACCACCATAAGCCGGAAATATTTGGCCGTGGTTTCCGGAATGTCGAAAGTAACCTGCGGGAGGAAAGAAGAAGGAACCCGGCACACCTCTTCCCACACCACGCCGTCCTGACTGCACAGGAGCTGGTTGTCCAGGTGCCGATGCGCATCGAACTGGTCCTGCACCTGACCGCCCACCAGCGTCATGGAACGGAGGGTCACCGCTTCCGGGAAACTGTACTGTAACCAGGAATGCGTTCCGGAAGGATTGATAGCCAGTTCGTTACCGTCATTAATATCGCCATTGGTCAGCTGCTCTATGGAAAACTCCCCGCCGCTGGAAGAAACACTGGCGCTCAGTTCGGCCAAACTTTTTTCTTCATCCGGAAGACGGACGGCCACCACGGCAATGTCCTGGTACCAAGGAAAGATGCGGGCAAAGACGGGTGCATAAAGGCCGCCGTCGGCGTTCAGGAATTTGCCGATATTCCGATAAGGTTCCGGCATTTGAAGGCTCTGACGACTTCCTCCCTGTACTTCCAGCGTGCGCCAAGTGAGCTTTTTCATGCCATCGGCCGGCTGAACCCATGGACCGCCGGTGGAACTCCATCCGGGGGCCGATGCGATGCCGATCTCCATACCCAGCGAATCGGCGAAATGAATGGCATAGGTGAATGCATCCTTCCATCCGTCGCTCAGATACGGCCGGGGTTCCACCACAGGGGGAAGACCCTGCATCATGGCTCCGCCTGCATCGAACTGGTGGAATCCACCAATCCCGATACGGTCCATCCATTCCAAATCTTTACGGATACCGTCCTTGCTAATATTTCCGTCCATCCAATGCCACCAGACATAAGGGCGTGCCTCCCGGGGCAGGTTTGCGAAACGCGGCTCCTGTGCACCCAGCTGAATGCACAGGAACGCGTTCACAACCAATACAAACCAACCACGATTCATCTATTTCAGATTTAAAGCTTTTAACAATTGTTTGTTCCATTTCCCGGAAGCATCGTCGTAAATGGAGAAGTTGTCCCGGTAAAAAGCCCAGATCATGGAGCTGAAGCCATATTGCCTGGCCAGCGACTGGACAAAACCGATATAGCGGGCGCGGGAGGCGTTGTCGGCATTGTCGCAGGCACCGAATTCGCCGATACTCACCGGCCGCCCGGTACGTTCGCTCCAATGGGCCAGGAAAGCAAAGTCCTGCTCCAGCGGGGCTTTATCGGCCTCCGAACCCATCCAGGGAACGTCTTTGATATCCCCCGCCATGGCGAAGGCAATGCCCTGGTGCGTAAAGGTCTGGGGCAGGTAATAATGCGCGTCCACAATGATATTCCACTCATCGGAAGGGAATTCCAACAGGCCGATGGTCCAGTGCTGGCCCAGGCTGGGCGTTCCCACCGTAAGGGTTTTGCCGGGGTTGTGGTGACGAATGATCTTGACGCAGGCGGCGATGATTTCATTCCACAGCGCCGGATCCATCTGCAGGCTGGGCTCATTCAGCAGGCCGAAGTACAAGCTGTCATCGGCATAGTCCTTATAGTGGGCCGACAACTGCTGCCAGATGCTGTACAGACGGTCGATGTTATCCTGATAGGACAAATCCTTGGGGCTGAAGCCGAAGGAAATAATCGGATAATAATGATTGTCCAGAATGACCGCCAAGCCATTGGCGATGCATTCATCCACCACAGCATCCACCTTCTGCAGGAACTCTGGATCAATAGTATAAGGAGCACTTTCCCCCGTGTGGGCCGCCCAGAGAATGGGGATGCGGACACTCTTGAAACCGGACTTAGCTATTTTTTGGATGGTACCAGGTTTGACGGGCTCATTGCCGTTCAGACCGTCCAGGGTGCCGTTAAGGTTCACCCCGGCGCCCAGCCGCCTGTTCCGTTCAAACGCAAGTGCCGCTGCAGCAGGAACATCCACCTGCGCCGTGGCTTTTTCAAGAACACCCTTATCGCGGCTCAGGAAAAGATGCGTTGCGGCAAAATTCCCGGCCCCGTCGGCAAAACTTACAGGTGCCTGTACGCTTCCCGCCGCACCGAAAATCATGAGCAGTTCCAAATTGTCACCGTCTACGGCCACAAGGCCCTTCCCTTCCATTTGGGGAATGCCTCCAAGAGAGAGTTGGTTCCCTTCCAGCACATAGCTGCCGCCCATATTCATGGACGAGAAAGCCTCCGACCAGATGGCATAGGTGCCGTCCGGCCTGAAAGTAGCTGATGCCGGAGAGCCGCAATACAGGCCATACCACTCCCCTTCCAGGGGCGAAGTCCGGTAGGTGCAGTTCTCTATTTCATAGTTCATGGACGGGCCCCAATAAGAAGTGAGGGGTGCGGGCAAACCGGCACCGGATATTTCGCCGAAAACCGGTTTTGTCACCTGGGTGAATACCGGCCTTCCTGCATAGGAACAACCGCTTACCCGGGTGGTGGTAATGCCAAAGGCCGATCCCATGGTTCCGTAGGTGGCATTGAACTCCCCTACTACGCCGCCCACCTGGGCGAATCCCATATCGGCCACTTCAATCTGAACGGTGGAAGTGCTGCCCGAAACGGTTCCGTAACGCTCGCTGCCCACCAGGCCGCCCATATAGATTTGCTGGCTGCCGCTTTCTCCGCTGATGCGGATGCTGCCCTTCGCCGTGCAGTACTCAACATTGGTGGCCGATGCCTGCAATCCTCCGATAAAAGCCTTGTACTCATTTACTTGACGCTGTAGGAAGCGAATATTGATGTCGAAGTCGGAGGTACAGTTGCGTGTGTCGTTATAGGCTTCGCCGGCATAGGCGCCCACGTACAACTCTCCACCGCCGTTGCCGGCAATCTCAATATCCATAGTGCCGCTCACGGTGTTGTTCTCCAGCGTACCGCCCCAGATACCGCCGCAAAGGCCGGTGAAACTGTGGAAAGTTCCTTCGGTATTGGTGGTCTTTACCTTGATGACGGTTCCGCTGATGGTGCAGTTGCGCACGGCAGCAACGCC
Organism: uncultured Bacteroidales bacterium; assembly: GCA_947302825.1. Classification (GTDB taxonomy): domain Bacteria; phylum Bacteroidota; class Bacteroidia; order Bacteroidales; family UBA932; genus Cryptobacteroides. Next base: position 4,228 of record CAMYWP010000030.1, on the reverse strand, counting down.
CTTGTCCTGCTTGATAATGCCCACCAGCGGTGCTACATAGGGCCTTTCCGCCGTAAAGCACAACTGGCTGTCTTCCAGGGTCAGGTTCCGGATTTCTCCATCGGCCATAGTGCCGAAGAGGCCGGCTTTGTCGGCGCGCAGTTCCGTGATCCGAAGCCCCTTGATGGTGTGCCCCTGCCCGTCAAAGATACCTTTGAAGGCGTGGCACCACCATTCGGCCGGCGCGAACTCATAAGGCCCTTCATACTCGCCGATGGGGTTCCAATTGGCTATCCCGGAAAGATCCAGGTCGTTTTCCAGCACATACCAGCCGTACAGGTCTTCCCGGATGGCATCCAACTCCTCCACCGTACGGATGGCTTTGGGAGAAACCCATTTGGCATACAGCGTCATAGATGATTCCACCCTCATGGAATCCGTGGCGGGAACGAAGAAACTGGCATTGTTTCCAAAACGCCATTCTTCTTCCGGCCGGCATTCCGGCGTGGTGTACCAGCCGCCGAAACGGTAACCCTCCCGCGTGGGATAGGTTTTTGCTTCGGCCGGGAGCATTCGGCCCAAGTTCACGGAAACGGGCTCGATCACTTGGTCTGTGCCGTAGTTCAGGTTGAAGGAAACGGTGCCTGTATTTTGGGAAAAGGCAGCCGTGCCGACAAGCGCGGCTGCCAAAAGGGCCAATAACTTATTCATTCCTATAGATTTCCTACAAATTTAGCATTTGCCACGCTGGATTCCAAAGTTATGGTGCATACATCCCCTTCATAGGAGACACTCACCATACCATCGGGAATGTAGGTCTTGGTTTCCACGCCGTCCAGGGCAAACCAAACGGAGCCCATATCCAACGGCCAGTACATGCCGGGAGCATATTCATAGTTGTACTGGAATCCGGTACCGAACTCTCCGGCGCCTACCAGTCCAGGAATGGCGCAAGCCTTGTAACTGCCGGCCGCCAATTTGCCGTCGGCGGAATAGATTTCCAAGGTGACATAATTACCGGTTCCGGAATAGGTCCAGGCATACATCATTTCGTTGTACGTAGCTTCAATGCCTTCGGAGGCCAGTCGCAAGGTGACGGTTCCCTCACCGGGAGCCACTTCTACAACCTTACTAAGCGCCACATATTCAATAATTTCATAATCCAGGGCTTCGATGGGACCCGTATATGCCACCCAGATTTCGGACTCCTCGTCCTTGTACTCGATCTCGTAAGTGCTGCCGGTCTTGGACACGGTGATGACACCGGACTTCAGGTTGGTCACATCGTAACCGCTGGCCTTCACCTCGAACCAGTTGGTGCCGGAACCGCCGGTGAAAAGCATGCCGGGAGCATATTCGTAGGTCCAGAAATCGCCGGCCTTGGCCTCGACGCCCACGGTATACGTGCCGGGATAGAGCTTGCCGTCGGGGCTGAAGAGTTCCATCATCAGGACCTTTCCGTCGCCGGTGAAGAAAGGATTGCCGGCCAGGTCGGCACCCACCTCAATCTCGCCGGAACCGATGTAAACCAGTACGCTGCTTTCCAGGGACTTGGCATCTACCAGCATGTCCATGCGCTGGGCTTCTTTCTCGGGCTCATAGACCGCATCGAAGGCGGCTTCCACGCGGAAGGCCTTGCCCTCCACGTTCCACAGATAACCGCTTACGGTATAGTGGTCTTCCGTCTTGGTCACGGTCAATGTACCTTCCGTATTCAGGGTCTTGGCACCCTCGCCGGCAGGGGCGAAGGAACTCTCATCGGCCAGATAGTTGCCGGCTTTCACATTGGCCGACGTGCCTCCGGAGAAGGTGATGGCGGGAATATAGTAGGTATCGGCCACCAGGACCAGATTCAGCTGGTCGCCGGCAGAAGAGGTGATGGAAAGCGGAAAATGGAACTTGCCGCTCTCATCCTTCGTGCGTTCGCCAGGGTTGAACTGGGTGAGGCTGTAGGTGGTAGGTTTCGGATAATCGGCCGAAAGGGGGTCGATGGCACTCTTGGTGCAGGCAAGGGCCATCATGCCCGCAGCTATGTAAAGGATATAGTGTTTCATACGCGCTTACCACTGAGGATTTTGTTTGATGTTGGTGTTCTGGCTGGTCTCCAGGGCCGGATAAGGCAAGAGGTTGTGTTTGCCTTCCTTGAAACCGTACTTGGAGCTGTCTTTGTTGTACTGCTGGTAGCTTACGTTACCGTTGGAGTCCAGGGTGGGTATCTGAGCGCCCTGATTCTTCAGGCAGTCGGCGGCAATGCCCCAGCGGAGCATATCCTGGAAGCGGGTTCCTTCGCCGCAGAGTTCGCAGCGCTTCTCCAATTGAATGTCGGCCAGGGTGACGCCGGACTTGGTGGAAGCCTTGGCGCGGATACGCACCTCATTGTAGTATTGGTCGGCCTTGCCCTGGTCTACGCCCAGATTGGCTTCAGCGGCCAGCAGGAGCACTTCGGCGTAGCGCATGTAACGCGGGGAGTTGGTATCGGCATAACCCATGCCGGCTCCGGGAGCCTCGCCCGCCAGGCGGCGCCATTTCCACATGAAGAAACCTTCGTTACCGTAAAGGGTCATGCCGTCCTTGATGGTATTGCCCAGGGCCACCATCTGCGGATAGGTCTTCAGGCTCTGGCTCAGGCGGTAACCGTCTTCTCCCTCGGCCTGTACAAAGGCATCATAGAGGGATTTCTGGGGGTTGCACTGGCCCCAACCCATGGAGGCGAAGTCGCTGCTCAGGTTCATGGCGTCGGTCTTCCAGTGGATGCCGATACGGTAGGTATTGATGTTCACCCAAACGGCGGCGGGATCATCCACGCGGCGGATGGTGAAGAGTTCTTCGCAGTTGAAGGCATTGTCATAACGCTGGAGGTCTTCATATTCCCCGTCGTAAAGGGCATACAGGCCGCTGCCAATGACCTCGTCCAGCACCTTGGCGGCTTGGGCTTTCTTGCCCTGCCACAGATAAACCTTACCCAGAATAGCCTGGGCAAACTGCTTGGTGGGCTGCCAGGTATCTTTGTCGTTCACATGGCTCTTCTGGGCCAGGGCACCGCTGCCGATAGCCTCGGTGAGTTCGGTCTCCAGGAAGCTCCAAAGCTGCTCGTCGGTGGAGTTGGGCTGGGCATATTCGCTGGCCTCCAGTTCATGGTCCACGATGGGCGGATTCCCCCACAGGGAAGCCAGTTCGAAGTGAGCCCAGGCGCGCAGCACGCGGGATTCTTCCACCACACGCTTTTTCACGGGCGTGTCGGGATTCACATGGGCGATGGCCACGTTGCAATAGTAAATGACGCTGTAATAACCGCTGAACAGGTCTTTGATATTACTGTGCTCGCTGTCGAAGGTGTATTCGTTCAGCCGTTCCATGCCGGCGGCATCGTTGCGCTGGGCACCGCCAGCCCAGAAATCGTCGGAGAGCATGTTCTTGGTAAGGAAGATGCTGCTTTCCAGGTTCCGGAGGGTGAGCATGGTGTATGCCGTGGCAGTCTCGGCCTCATCATCCGTCTTGTAGTAGGTGTCGTAGTTCAGGGAACCGTGCTGGTCGATGTTCAGATTATCGTTGCAGGCCACAGCGGCGCCCAGCACCAGGATTCCGGTAAGGATATTGGTGAATGTCTTTTTCATAACAAACAGGAATTAGAAGGTTAACTGGAGGCCGAAAACCACTTTCTTGGAAGTAGGATAACTACCGCTGTCAACGCCCAGGGACTGGCCTACGCCGGTGATTTCGGGGTCGAAGCCGGGATAGCTGGCAAAAGTGAAGAAGTCGTCCAAAGACGCATAGACGCGCAGGTTGTCCATTCTGATCTTCTGCAGCACGTTCTTGGGCAGCGTATAACCCAGCTGGATCTGCTTGATCTTGAAGTAGGAACCGTCGAACACACTGGCCGATGAAATGGCGTACTTGTCCAGGGCGTTGGCCCCGGCGCGCGGCTGGGTGGCATTGGTATGGGTGGGTGTCCAGCGATCTTCCGTGAAGTAGGTAAGCTTGTTATAGGCACCGCTGGTGCTGTTCAGGGAGCACAGGATGCTGTTTCCATAAGACCCGGTGCCGAAGACCAGGAGGTCGATGCCCTTCCAGCTGGCCGTGAGCGTGATACCGCCGGTCAGGTCCGGAATGCCTTTGCCGATATAGGTCTTGTCCCCGTCGCCGATGGTTGGATCATCGTCCAGGTTCTCAAATTCAGGTTCACCCGTGGTAGAGTTGATTCCGGTGAACTTATATCCGTAGAAATACCAGGCCGGCTGACCCACTTCGA
>CAMYWP010000029.1 GCA_947302825.1 uncultured Bacteroidales bacterium | reverse complement strand
CAGAACAAGGAGAGCGCCCTGCGGCTGGAAGTGCGCAAGGCCAAGGCCGACAGCGACCGTTTGATAGACGAGTTGGAACAGGCCCTGCAGCGCTACGATTACCTGGCCGCCCTGTGGAACGAATTCGACCCGGGGCTCATCGCCATCACGGACGTAGACCTGTACACCAAGAAGGTGGCCGGTGTGAAAACGCCCGCCCTGGGCGAAATCCACTATGAGATCAAGCCCTTCAACGCGTTTGTCAAACCCGCCTGGTATGCCGACGGCGTGGCCATCCTCAAGGAACTGAGCCGCCTGGGCATCGAGAGCGAGGTCTATAAGGAAAAGGCCCGCATCCTGGACTACAACCGCCGGAAAACCACCCAGAAGGTGAACCTGTACGAGAAAGTGCAGATTCCCGGTTACCAGGAAGCCATCCGGAAGATCAAACGCTACATGGAAGATGAGGAGAACCTTTCCAAGGCGTCTTCCAAGATTGTGAAAAAACGCCACGCAGAAGAGGAGGAGGAGGCCTCAGCCGTATGATCAATCCCATGACCAAATACTCCTTCATTCTGCTCAACGGGGAGCAGGATGCCCTGCTGGAACGCCTCCAGGAGCTGGGTCTGGTGGATATTACGCGCAGCACCAAGGCTCTGGACGACCAGTCCCAGAAAATGGTGGCCGATATAGAGCTGCTCAGTGGTCTCATCAAAGGCCTGGAGAAGGCCGAAGTTCCGGAAGGAACGGAGCCGGAGCACATCGACGGCGATATCGTGCGCCTCGCCGGCGGCATGATCATGCGCTACTCCGATGACACTGTAGAGATGCAGCTCCTCCGCAATGAACTGAAGGAACGGCGTATCTGGGGTTCGTTCGACCCTGCTATCCTGGCGCAATTGGCAGAGGCTGGTGTTCCTATCCACTTCCACAAACTGTCCAACAAGCAGTTCCAGCCGGAATGGGAGCAGGAATACGTCCTTTCCGTAGTGCATAAGGATAAAGCCAACACCTGGTTCGTGGTGGCCGGGGAAGATAACCTTCCGGGCGAAATCCCCACCCCCGACACCGATGCCGCCCAACTGGAGCTCGAGTTCAAGGAGAAAGAAAAACACTTCCAGAAGGTGCTGCGCCGCATTGCCGGCGCCAAGGAGCGCATCCCGGAACTGGAACAGAAGAAGGCCGATTTATGCTCCCGGCTGGATCTCTACCTGGCCGGCCTTTCCGCCGTTCCGGCGGCCGAAAATACCATCGTCACCCTGGTGGGCTATGCCCCCGTGGAGGATGATGAAGCCATTTTCGCCGCGTTGGACGAGGCCGATGTCTTCTATCTGAAGGAAGAAGCCGTGGTGGAAGACAATCCGCCCATCAAACTCAAGAACAATTGGTTCGTGAAGCAGTTCGAGGTGCTCACGGACATGTATGGTCGGCCTGCTTACAACGGCTTCGACCCTACCCCCTTCATCAGCGTGTTCTTCCTGCTGTTCTTCGCCTTCTGTATGGGAGACTGCGGCTACGGACTCATCCTCATTCTGGTGGGCCTGCTCCTGAAGAAGGTGGACTCCTTCAAGGACATGGCGCCGCTGGTGGTGTTGCTGGGAATCGGCACCACCGTCATCGGCTTCCTGTTCCATACTTTCTTCTCCATCGACATCGCCAACTGGGAGATTTTCCAGCCCATCAAGTGGATTTTCCTGCCCGCCAAGATTGGCGGCTACGACGGCACCATGGTGCTGGCACTCATTATCGGTATCATTCACCTGTGCCTGGCCATATGCGTGAAAACCTGGCAGGAAACCAGGAACAAGGGCTTTATGAACGCCCTGGGCACCTGGGGCTGGACGCTCCTGATTGTAGGCGGCACCGCAGTGGCCACGCTGTTCCTGCTGGGCGTGCTGGACAAGGAAATCACTAAGCTTATTGTAATAGTCATAGGCGTTTTGAGCGCCCTCGGCATCTTCGTGTTCAACGACATGAAGCGCAGTAAGCTGGCCAATGTGGGCGTGGGCCTCTGGAACACCTACAACACGGTTACGGGCCTGCTGGGCGATGTCCTCAGCTACCTGCGTCTCTATGCCCTGGGCCTGGCCGGCGCTATGCTGGGCATGGCTTTCAACAACATCGGCGCCATGGTACTGGGCGACGGAAAATCGGCCGTGATGTGGCTTCCGTTCGTTCTCATCGTTATTATCGGCCATACGCTTAACGTGGCCATGTGCGCGCTGGGCGCTTTTGTACACCCGCTCCGACTCAACTTCCTGGAGTTCTTCAAGAATTCCGGCTACGAGGCCAACGGGCGCAACTTCCATCCGCTAAGTAAATAACAAATAAATACTACTTATCATGCTTAATTTAATTCTCGGTTATTTGGGTCTGGGCCTGGTACTGGCCCTCTCAGGTATTGGTTCCGCCATTGGGACCACCACGGCCGGTAACGCGGCAGAAGGCGCCCTCAAGCGCAAGCCGGAGGCTTCCGGTAACTACATGGTGCTCAGTGCACTCCCTGCTACCCAGGGTATTTACGGTTTCGTGGCCTTCTTCATGCTCATGGGCCGTGTGGCTGAAGCTTGCGGTATGGTCTTCGGTGTGGGCGTGAGCGTGGGACTGGTGTGCATGATTTCCGCTATCCGCCAGGGCCAGGTCTGCGCCAACGGTATCGTGGGCGTATCTCAGGGCCACGACGTTTTCACCAACACCCTTATCTACGCCGCTCTCCCGGAATTCTACGCTATTCTGGGTCTGGTAGGCGCCCTCATGCTGTAAAGTGAAACGGCTGCTTCTTACTGGCGCGATGCTCGCTGTGGCGGGCATCGCGTCTGCACAAAACCCCGCCATCGTGGCCCATAGAGGCTACTGGGACGACAATGCCCAGAACTCCATCGCTTCCCTTAAGAAGGCGCAGGAGTTCGGCTGCTGGGGCAGTGAGTGCGACGTACATCTGACGGCCGATAATGTGGTGGTGGTGAACCACGACGGCACTATCGGCGTCACCGATATCCAAACCAGTCCTTTTAAGGAAGTTCGGGATAATAAGCTTAAAAATGGGGAGCCCATTCCCACGCTGGACGAATACCTGGACCAGGCCGCCCAGAGCGAAACCTGCGTCCTGGTACTGGAAATCAAGCCCCACGCCAACCAGGTGCGGGAAGACATGGTGATTCATCAGTGTCTGGAAGCCCTGAAGGCCCATCAGCTACTGGATCCTACCCGCGTGGTCTTTATCTCCTTCAGCTATTATATCTGCAAGGAACTGGCCCGTCTGTGCCCCGACTTCACCGTCCAGTACCTGGAGGGGGACAAATCGCCGGCAGAGGTCCACGCCGATAAGATCAACGGTATCGACTACCACTATTCCCGCTTGGTGAAACATCCCGAATGGGTGCAGGAAGCCCACGCCCTGGGCATGAGCGTCAACGCCTGGACAGTGGACCAGGAAAAGGACATCCGGAAGATGATCGAGCTGGGCGTGGATCAGATTACCACCAACAATCCTTTGCTGGTGCGGCAGTTAATCCAGTTATAGTCTGCCCAGCAGCTGCGGAATCTCTGAGAAAAGGTCGACGACCCGGTGGGCGCCGGCCTTTTTCAGCGCCTCCCGGTTGGAATTGCCGTAGGAGACACCGCAAGTATAGGCATCGGCCCCTAAGCCCATCAGGATGTCCACGGGCATATCCCCTACTACCAGCGCTTCGCAGGCAGGGATTTGCAGGTCCCGCAGGGTTTTGAGCACGGGCTCGGGATCGGGTTTGGCTTTGGTGACATTATCGGCCCCCAACACATAGCAGATATAGGGCATCAGGCCCAGATCCTTTAGGAAAGCGATCAGCGAGATGGAAAGGCGGGAGGAGGCCACGCTGATAAGGTAACCGTCCTCATATAGCTGTTTCAGCGTTTCTTTCACGCCCGGGAAGAGCTGCGGGCGGATGTGCTCCTTCAGTTCGTCGAACACCGTCCGGTACATTTTTACCCACTGGGGCAGGACTTCAGGCGGGAGGTCGGGGAACATGGTCAGGATGCCCTTTTCCAAAGGCAGGCCGATGGTATCGATGATGGTCTGAGCGTCCTGCACCGGGTAGCCCAGGCGCCGCATGGCTTCCTGGTTGGTGCTTACAATGAGTTCCTGGGTATCGGCCAGGGTGCCGTCAAAATCCAGAATGAGCAGTTTGATCATGGGTGCAAAGATAGGCTTTTTTTGCCTATTGGCGCACCGTTTTCCACGAAAGTGCTACCCCCAGGCCGATGGCGATGGCGGCGATGGGCAGCAGCAGATACTGCCGCCAGGTTTGCGCGAAGACGCGTACGCTCTCCCAGAGGCCGTGCCGGACCGATTGCACATCTACGGGATAAAGATAGGCCAGCGCCGTGATCAGCACGCCAGCGGCCAGGCCGATGGCCAGCGCCACGATGAGCGCGATACGGCCGTAGCTGCGTTGGTGGTCTACTTCGGCCTTGATGCCATCCACTTGGTCCATCCTACGACGGGTTTCCTGGAGGAAGGTGGGATCGTCTTTTACCAAGGGCTTGTTTTCTTTCAGGAATGCCTCTATCTCTTTCATAACTGAATGTGCTGTTTTAGGTGCTGCCTTCCCATGGAAAGCTGATATTTGACGGTGCCTTGCGGCATGCCCAGGATGGCCGATATTTCCTTGATGCTCCGGTCTTCGAAGTAGAACAGGGCGATGGCGGCTTTTTCCTTTTCGGGGAGTTTTTCCAGGGCCTGGTAAAGCTGCTGGTAGCGGAAGGCGCGGTCTGAGGTGTCGCCTGAAACCAGGCTCTGCGCTTCCTCTACCGGAACCTGCTCCGGGCGGGCTTTCCGGCACTGGTCGATATAGCAGTTATAGGCGATGCGGAAGAGCCAGGTGCTGAACTTGGAGAGGCCCAGGAACGATCCGGAGGCCACATAGGCCCTTACAAGCGCATCTTGCGCGATGTCATCGGCCCTTGCCCCGTCGCCGTTACACAGCGCAAGCAGGAACCGCCGTAGAGGCTCCTGCTCGGCCCGCACTAGGCTGATGAACCGCTCCTGATTCATGAATTACTGCTCCAGTTTCCTTTCTTCGGCCTCTATCTCTTTGGCCAGCATCTTCTTGCCCACGAAGTAGGTGATAAACAGGCCGATACCTACGGCGAGGAGTACGCCACCGGCAGGAAGCCAGAATTTGTTAAGGAACATGTTGCGGCCGAATTCACAGTCGAGGGTGTGGAGAATCCCCAGGGTGAGGAAGCCGATGCCCATTAGGCCTGTGATGCAGGCGCCATTGAGTTTGTCCAGGAGATCCTGCTTAATGGTTTTGGGGCTCATCTGCTTCTTGGCCGGCTCGAACTGGCTCATGTCCACGGGGACGCCGGACTCAATGGCCTTGAGCATGATTTCGGCCTTTCGGTTAGTTTCGTTCTGTCTGGTGCGGGATATCAGCCAGACAATGGTAACGGGCAGGACAACACAAATAAAAATAGGGATTAGAATGTCTTCCATGTTTGTATCAATAACTATGTTCAACTTTTTCCCCCGCTTTCGGAGCGGTTTCATCTATTAGACGGGTGTTGCCGCCAAAAGGTTGGGAAATTTAGCAAAAAATGGAAAGAAAAAAACTATCTTTGACTGTAGAATATGAAAAAACTCATTCTTTTCGACTTAGACGGCACGCTGCTGGACACCTTGGAAGACCTTGCCGAGGCCGTGAACCATGCCCTTTCGCTGAGAGGGCTGCCGATACTTTCCGTGGATAGATATCGCAAGATGGTAGGACATGGCGTCAGGAATCTGGTGCAGCAAGCGCTGGAAGCGGCAGTTTCCGAAACTGGGGCTGGAAAAAATTATTTTTTGGAAGGCTTTCCAAAAAACCAATTTTTTCCAGCAGATTCAGATGCCGATGGGGCCGGGAAAAATTATTTTTCGCAAGGCTTTGCGAAAAACCAATTTTCCTCTGCCATAAATGAGCAGGCTATAGATGATGCGCTGGCGGATTTCCGGGCGTATTATCAGGAGCATATTGATGAGCATACGCGGCCGTATGCGGGCATGCCGGAGTTGCTTTCTGATTTACAGGAGGCTGGGGTTCAGTTGGCGGTGACTTCCAATAAGTTCCAGGAGGGGACGGAGTATTTAATTCGGCGGTTTTTCCCTGATATTCAGTTTGTTGCTATTCTGGGGAATCGGCCTGGGTATCCACTGAAGCCTTCGCCGGAAATTGTGCAGGAGGTTTTGAGGAGGGTGGCCGATGGGCCCATGGCCGAAGAAAATTATTTTTCGGAAGGCTTTCCGAAAAACCAATTTTCTCCGGCGGGCGCGAAGCTATCGCTTGACGATGTTTTGCTGGTGGGCGACTCCCCTACTGATATGCGTACGGCTTTTAATGGCGGGATTGAGGGGCTGGCGGTGACTTGGGGGTATCGATCGGCGGAGGAAATATCGGCCGCTTTCCCTGAGGGTCCGGCTGTACGTTTGGTGGAAAGTGTGCCGGCGCTGCGGATCGAGCTGCTGGGCTTTTATGTGAGCGAGCCTTTCACCACGCCGCCTTCTTCCTTTGAGACTCCCATGCAACGGCTTATTTATGAGACGTTTGCATCGGCCGGTATTCCTTTTTCGCGAGTTGATACAGACCCGGGGATTACTATGGAGGATTGCGCCCACATTAGCGCGCGGATTGGGGTGCAGATTGTGAAGACCATCTTCCTGTGTAACCGGCAGCAGACGGAGTTTTACCTTTATGTTACCTCGCACGACAAGCCGTTTGTGACGCGCGATTTTTGCAGCGCGCTGGGGATTCCGCGGGTGTCGTTCGCTTCCTCGGAGCGGCTGTGGGAACTTACGGGCGTGCGCGTGGGCGCCACCACTATTCTGAGTGCTGTCTGGCCCGCTGCCGCCGGCGTGCATCTGGTGATGGACGATTCCATCGCCTCCTCTGAATGGTTCGCCTGTACCGACGGAACCCCCACTTGCTTCGTTCAACTCCGCACCCGCGACTTACTGGATAAATACCTCAGTGGCAAGGAAGTAACAATAATTGCGTGATGAAAATCTGTGTCATAGGTGGGGCTAATGTGGACATTACGGCTACATCGGCCAAGGCGTTCCGGGTGGGAGATTCCAATCCGGGAAGTGTGGTGGTGTCCTGGGGCGGCGTGGCGCGCAATATTGCGCATAACCTTACACTGTTGGGGGATCAGGTGGAGCTGCTTACCATTTTTGGCGGCGGGCTTTTCGGCCCGGTCATTGCCGCCTCCTGCCGGGAACTGGGGATTGGGATTAGCCACTCTGAGATTGCGGAGGAAGGAACCAACTCCTTCTTCGTATCCATCAATAACGCCGATGGCGAACTGGTGGGCGGCGTGGCCGATATGAACGCCACGGAAGGAATGACGCCGGAGTGGTTCTCCAAGCGCCTGGATGTCATTAACGCCGCCGATGTTGTGGTGGCCGATGCCAACAGCTCCGCAGAGGCCCTGGCCTGGCTCATTGATCACTGTCAGAAACCACTGTATCTGGATGCCGTATCGGTAGCTAAAGCCGGACGTATCCGGGAGGCTGTGGAGCTATCTGAGCGGAAAGCTTTCTTTGCCCTTAAGTGTAATGCGCTTGAGAATGAGGAGCTTGCATCCGTTGAGGGCTGTCAGCGGCGCTATGTGAGCGTGGGAGCGGAGGGGCTGAAAGTATCAGCCGAGAATCGGCTGTACGAATTCCCCGCACTCCCCTGTACCGTCCGGAACGTGACCGGTGCCGGCGATGCACTGCTGGCCGGCATCGTGCACGCCGGACCATCGGCCAGCATAGAAGAATCGGCCCGCTGGGGCCTCGAATGCGCCCGCCGTGCCGTAGAAAGTCCCCACGCCGTACCCAGCAGCTACTAATTTTTGTATGGAATGAATCATTTGGGAGAGATCATATCGCTGATTGTGGCGGTGTCGTGGACGGTGACGGCGTTGTTTGCCGACAAGGCCAGTCATCGGCTGGGGTCTATGTCGGCGAATGTGCTGCGACTCACCATGGCCATTCTGTTTCTGGGCGTGCTGTTGTGGGTGACAGTGGGACATCCCTACCCTGTTTATGCTTCCGGGCAGGCTTGGTGGTGGCTGGCTTTATCGGCCCTGGTGGGTTACGTGTTTGGCGACTGGTGCCTGTTCAATTGCTATCTGAGTATTGGCGCGCGGTTCGGTCAACTGTTTATGACGCTGGCGCCGCCTATGGCTGCCATTGCCGGATGGGCTATATTAGGCGAGACATTGAGCTGGAAATCCATCCTGGCTATGGCGGTGACTTTGAGCGGTATAGCCATATCCATCTTAAGCCGAGGTGAAGGTCACAAGGTGCACCTGACGCTGCCTTTCAAGGGTGTGTTGCTGGGCCTGGGCGCCGGACTAGGACAGGGCGTGGGACTGGTGCTTAGCAAGGTCGGCCTGCAGTATTATTCGGAGGCCATTCCGGCCGATGCTCCCAAGTTGATGGCCGATATGCTCCCCTTCGCCTCCACCATGATCCGGGCTGTGGTGGGCGCCATGGGCTTCCTGGCCCTGATGGCCTTGCAACGCGGCCTGCCGCGCCTGCGTACCGCAGTACGGGATAGAGTAGGTATGCGTTATGCGTTGATTATGACGCTGTTCGGACCGGTACTGGGAGTATCGCTTTCACTGATGGCCGTGCAATACACTAATGCCGGCATTGCCTCCACTTTGATGGCGCTTACCCCGGTTTTCATCCTTTTCCCCTACGCTTTCATCTACAAGCAGCGCATCAAGTTCCGCGAAATCCTTGGCGTGGTAATCTCTATGACCGGCGTGGCGTTGTTCTTCCTGCTGTAATTATTCCAGCACTTGCGCGGCGGCGTTCTTGGTATCCACTTTCTCGATGATACGTTCCAGGATGCCGTTTTCGTCGAAGATGAAGGTGCGTCGGAGCGTGCCCAGCACGGTTTTTCCATACATTTTCTTTTCTCCCCAGGCGCCGAAAGCTTGCAGCATTTCGGTGCTTGTATCGGCCAGCAATCTGAACGGAAGCCCGTGTTTGGCCCGGAATCCGCTGTGCGAACGGGCGCTGTCTTTGCTCACGCCCACCACGTTATAGCCGGCGGCGGTGAGGGCGGCGTAGCTGTCACGGAAGGAGCAGGCCTCGGCGGTGCAGCCGGACGTGTTGTCCTTGGGATAGAAGTAGATGATGGTCTTTTTGCCTTTGCCGATGAAATCCTCCGACTTCACCGTGGCCCCGTCCTGGTCCAGCACCTCGAAGGACGGCATAGGGTCTCCGATCTTTAGCATGGTTCGTTGTATTTTCTTTGCTAAGGTACGAAATTTTGCGTTCAGATGATTAACTTTGTGGTAGATATGAATGTCCTTCTCTCACGCATGATGGCCTGTGCCGATCCTTCCCAGGTTGCCGGCCTGGCCCGTTTTTTCAAGACCGGGCTCGGACAGTACGGCGAAGGCGATCAATTCCTGGGAATCAAGGTGCCTGTCACGCGTGCCGTGGTTCGCGATTGTTGGAAGGCAACTAGTTGGGCCGATCTGGAAGAGTGCATCCGTTCCGAGTATCATGAGTTACGGTTGGCAGCTTTGCTGACGCTGGTGGAGATTTTCAAGCACAGCGGAAAAAAAGCCGCGGGAAATTATTTTTCGGAAGGCTTTCCGAAAAACCAATTTCCCGCAGCGGGTTCTGTCCGGCAGCAGTGTGTGGACTTTTATTTAGCTCATACTGAGTTTATTAACAACTGGGACTTGGTGGACCTTTCGTGCTATCCCCTGCTGGGCGAATGGCTGCTGGATTCTCCCGACCGGTCGCTGCTCTATAACCTGGCGCGGAACGGCCGCACTATTTGGGAACAGCGTATCGGCATCGTGAGCACCATGACCTTTGTCCGGCACGGACAGTTGGCCGATACCTTCGCCATCGCCGATATCCTCCTGCACCATCCCCACGATTTGATCCAAAAGGCCGTAGGCTGGCTCCTGCGCGAAGCCGGAAAGAAAGACAAATCGGCCTTAGAGGCTTATTTGCTTCCCCGCTATCAAACCATGCCCCGCACCATGCTGCGTTATACTATTGAGAAGTTCCCTGAGGCGGAGCGGCAGCTTTATTTGAACGGCCATGTCCACTGAGAAGCATCCTTTTGAACCCTTCCTGCCGGAGGGAGCGCACATCCTGTTCCTGGGGAGTTTCCCGCCTCAGCCGCATCGCTGGTGCATGCCGTTCTATTACCCCAACTGGATCAACGATTTCTGGCGCATCCTGGGCCTGATCCACTTCGGCGACAAAAACCACTTCTGCATTCCGGCCGAAAAACGTTTTGACGAGGCCTTAATCCGGCAGTTTTGTGCCGATAACGGCCTGGCTTTTTACGACACCGCCAGCGAAGTGAAGCGACTGAAAGACAACGCCTCCGATGCCTTCCTGGAGGTGGTTACTCCCACCAATATCCCTGCCCTGCTGAAACAGATTCCTCAGTGCCAGACGCTGGTAACTACCGGGCAGAAAGCCACCGAAGTTATCGCCAGCACCTATGACTGCCCCGTCCCGCCTGTTGGCGGCAGCATCGGCCTAACTATCGCCGACCGCCCCCTCCGCTTCTGGCGCATGCCCTCCACCTCCCGCGCCTATCCCCTGCCCCTGGAGAAAAAGGCCGAAGCCTATCGGCAACTGTTCTAGGTCATCGCTCAAAAGGATTACCTGAGGGAGATTGGCTCACCACCCAGCGGAGGGAGTTGATGAAGAGGAGGTTTTGGGTGGCGGAGGTGAAGCATTCGTCGCCGTGGCCCATGTTGAGGTAGATCATCCTATAGCGGGTGTTCGTCCAGACAACCGGGAAATCGCCTCCGAAGACAACGTCCTTCAGGCCCATCGGGAAATTCTTCGGCGAGAGGGACACAAGGACCTCGATATCGGGATTGAGCCTCGGATCCGGCTGCCACTGGTAGAACTCGCTGGAAGGGCACACGAACTCTTCGGGAAGATTCCTGGTTATGTCGTGCTCCTGCGTCTCCACCTCCAGAAGCGCGGGCTGCGGGGGCCAGGTGTTGCAGAGGAATCGGCCCCCTCCTAAGAAGTCCCGGAACCAGTCCCAGCCGGTGGAGAGATCGTTGTAAGCGGCAGCGTGAAATCCCAACCAGCCGCCGCCGTGCTCCATGTAGTGCTCGAAGAGGGTGCGCTCTTCCGGCGTGCCCGGATGCACGTCCGGCATGATGATGACATCGTACTGCGAAAGGTCGCCTTTCTCCAGCAGGCTCGTATCGGCCTCCAAAATCCAGCCGTCCCCCACCGTAAGTTTGTCAAAGAACGAAATGGCCTGATGAGTGAACTGCCGATGCGCCTCCTCCACATAATCCGAATAATACAGCAGCGCCCTAAACCGAGGCGTCTGCCCCGCATAACTAGCCTCCCGCACCGCCGTAGCCGACACAAAATCCTTCTGCTTTTTATAGCCGATATTCCCACAAGACACCAAGCTCGCGAGTAGCAGGGCCAGAAGTAGTTGAGGAGAAAAAAGTATTCGGTTCATGGTATTAGAAAAGATACTATTATGGCCGATCATCCCTCTCTCACCTTCATCACATACACATTCGTCTGCTTCTGCCGAAAGCCCAGCTGCTTATATAGCTCATTCGCCGCCACTCTGTGTGGCCGAGACGTCAGGTGGAGATCCACGTTACGCAATTCCCTCTTGGCATAATCGATCACGTGCTCCATCAGCAATCGGCCAAGGCCCTGACCACGATATAAAGAACTCACCACCACATCCTCTACACTCACCTTCCGACCGGTCGGGGAATCAAACACGCAAAGCGTTCCACAGCCGATAATGCGGTCCTCGTCCGTCATTACTGCGAAGAAATGCGACGTGGCCGATTCCACGGCCCGCTGCAACATGGCCGATGACACCTCAATCTCCGAATCCAGCTCGGCCATCAAAGCAAGAACGTCCTGAACTTGAGATTCAGATAAGGATAATAGTTCTTTAATACTCATTCTTTCGTAAAGATAGTCATTATCAGCGAGAAAACCTAAAGATAGGTTGATAACAAAAAGGGCCGCGATTGCTCTTGGCCCTGCAGTTAAAACTACCGTTCTGCCCTCATGGGATTGTTCAAGAAGTCTTCATACGCTAGGCGAATGCCGTCTTTCAGTTCGGTTTTGTAGGTCCAGCCGAGAGAGGTGGCTTTGGAGACGTCCAGGAGTTTGCGGGGGGGTACCGTTGGGGCGGGAGGTATCCCACAGGATTTGACCTTCGTACCCCACTACGCGGGCCACCAGCTCCGTCAAAGCCTTTATCGTAAGCTCCTTGCCCGTGCCGGCATTCACCGTCTCATTGCCGCTGTAATTGTTCATCAGGAACACGCAGAGGTTGGCCAGATCATCCACATACAGGAACTCGCGTAGTGGCGAACCGTCGCCCCAGCAGGTCACGAACGACAAACCGGCCACTTTGGCCTCGTGGAAGCGCCTGATCAGCGCCGGCAGTACGTGCGAGTGCTCCGGATGGTAATTGTCGTTCGGCCCATAGAGATTGGTGGGCATCACGGAGATGTAGTCCGTGCCGTACTGCCTGTTCAGGAACTCGCAGTATTTCAGCCCGCTGATCTTCGCCAGGGCATAAGCCTCGTTCGTCTTCTCCAGCTCGCCCGTGAGCAGGCAACTCTCCGGCATAGGCTGCGGCGCCAAGCGGGGATAATTGTACAAGGCGCCGAATCTACTTCTCTTCGGGCCAAAGTTTCTCCATGAGACCGAAGAGACCGGGAATCAGAACGATAGCGCCAAAGTACTGAATCATATCAGCGTGCGCCATACAGCCAAGCACAAAAAACAACAGCCCGAAAACGAGCGACAGAATAATCCAAATAGCTTTCATATTTCGATCAAAAATTAAAACTTCCGCCAAACCATTTTATTCACTACACCTACATAGCTCTGGATAATCCGCACCACCTTGGTGGAAACGTTTTCATCCACACCTC
The DNA here is from genome assembly GCA_947302825.1 of uncultured Bacteroidales bacterium. GTDB lineage: Bacteria > Bacteroidota > Bacteroidia > Bacteroidales > UBA932 > Cryptobacteroides. The sequence continues at coordinate 2,448 of CAMYWP010000029.1, read as the reverse complement.
ATACGCCTTCTGGTGGCATTCCTCCAATTTATGATTTCTCAGGACGATTGGGGGGATTCTTTCTAACTAATAAAAAAAAATATGTTATAAATTATTTATCATTTACTATTGTCACTAGTGTTGTCTCAGTATAGTGAATAAAAAACGGCTTTTTTGTGCAGTATACCGTCAAAAATGAACAAAATCACGCAATCAACGAGACAATAAACCTCACAAACGTTTCAATTTCCTCTTCAACACTAGCCTTCTCTAACGACGCCATATACTCATCACGACGTTCCATTGGAACGACAATCCAGGGATAACCGCCCGTTACCAACTGACTGTTCATCGTGAATCTGGCCGTGCGCCCATTCCCATCCATATACGGATGGATGTACACGAAGAAGAAGTGCCCCAAAACGGCCCGGACAAAAGCATCCGGTTCCTCCTGCATCAACGTAGACAAAGCGGTCATTGCATCCAGCACTGCATCCGGGTTGAGCGGAACATGCATCGAGTTCCGGATATACACCTGATGCGTACGATACCCCACCAGATCCGAGGCCTTGATGATGCCGGCGCGAATGCAAGGTTCAAACAGCTGGAAGTGCCAGCTCTGATGACTCTTCACATACATCTGGGCCGGATTCTGACCAGCCAAAGCAGCAGCCACAGATTGTTTCAACAGCTGGTAAGCCTGGTAGTAACCGCGTGCAGCCAAGGCATTCTTTCGTTCCTTGTCTTCCTCATCGTTCTTGGGATCCCAGTTCCCGCTTCTTACGTTCTCCAACAAGCCCTCAGTAATCTTATAGCCCTCAATGGACAAGGAGTTATAACTATCCTTGATATATGTAGCGTCCATCATGGACAGAATGCTCTCTGCATCTAGAGCTACCGGATGCAATCCTGCTGTCTCAATGGCAGCAACCACCTTCGGACGCATCTTCATCCACATTAGGCGGAGACGTGAAGCATAGGGCGACGGTTCAAAATGATCCAAACGAATATCCTCCTCAAACGGATTCTCCTCCTGAACCGAATGGCCGACCTGCTTCATCATCGAGAGCAATTGGTCTGCCATTTCATCACGGCCGATGGAACGAAGGGCACCGGCAACCCGGCCCGCCCTGGAAGTGTAACCGCCATCCATGGCCGCCGTGACAACCGGCGTAACATCGCGAAGTGATGCCAGGCAAGTTCTTGCTTCCAACGCATTGCGCCGATAGTAATCCGGGCCAACCAATAGCAGCGCATAGGAAAGCGGATAGAGGTGAACACCATAGTGTGGCTCAACCTCGACAGACGGAGGAAGCGAAGCCTTGATATCCAGGAGCGACGAGCCGAAAGGCAGTTGAAGGATATTGTTGGCCGCAGCGTCACTGCGGACGATCAGCTGCTGAGGCACCACGCTCTTGCCGCTGTAGAAATACAACGACAACTCAGGAGACAGACACCAATTGTCTCCGAACTTGCTATTCAAATACTCAACAATGAAGTACCAGTACGACACATACCATACAGTTGAGTCTCCTTCACTTCCCGGATAGCAAGGGATGTACCATCCCTTCATGACCATCTTGAGATAGCCACTATCTACGAGCCGCTCAGTATGCGTACGACCCAGCGTGTCAGCACCATGGATGACCAGATTCTCACCATGGGCATCCTGGTACTCTTTAAGCACAGCCATTGACCCTGCCTGCTTCTCTTGAATGGTTGCCATACTAGTCTATTTGGGCCTAAATATATTAGTTTATTTTGTTGCAAAAACATTAGTTTATTTTGCAGAGCAACTGCAATCCGCATTGCAAAGATATAACAAAATAACTAACTAACAAACATATATACATATATTTCAGCCAAAGACACTTATTAAGCAAAGATAACTAACCTCATGAAAAACCAATAAATTCATTAGTTTATTTTGTTGTGGAGTTATTAGTTTATTTTGCAGGACGCCACTCGGTTTCAAGCAAAGGGCGTGTGAAAACGGCTTTGCAATTGAAGACTTTGTGAATGCGGCGAAGGTAGTCAAGAGGCAGTGTTCTTTCGTAAGCATTCGCTACCTGGGTAACATGATAAGACCGCTTAACATCTCAACAGGGATGTTCCCATTGATGCGGACTGTTACACCGTTCGGGAAGCATATCTCACACGTGGGGTGCTGGATACTGGAACGATTCAACTGGTGACCATTGCCACCAACCAGGACAACTTTTCCACTCCGGTTGTTGATGCTTACCGGCATAAACTCCCCGTTCTGACCATTTGCGGCCTCTTGACGAAGCTTGTTCTGCCAATGATAAAAGCGCCCCTCGTGAATATCAGCGTCTGAACAGAACTGGCGAACGGTCTTTCCACTCTCCAGGAACTGTTGGTAAATAGGCCTAAAGTCATTCAATGTCCACATATGATTGTTCGGTTTTGCGGACAAAGTTACCAAGGATCCGTCAGGAAAGCAGGACG
>CAMYWP010000028.1 GCA_947302825.1 uncultured Bacteroidales bacterium | reverse complement strand
TGCCGTCTACGATGAGGTAGTTGCCTTCCACTTTGATATCGTGGTTGAACTGGCCGTGTACGGAGTCGTACTTGAGCATGTAAGCGAGATAGTCGGGATCCAGGAGGTCGTTGATACCTACCACGACGATGTCCTTACCAAAGTTTTCGACGGCGGCGCGGAAAACCATTCTGCCGATACGGCCAAAACCGTTAATACCAAGTTTAATCATAATGTTGTGTTAATTTATTGTTTGTTAAATGTTCTTGCCTTTTTAGAGCGGCGCAAATATACGAAAAATTCCTATAATATCATAGATATAAACCAAATGTTAAAAAGATTTAACAGTCAGAAAAACTTTTTTCTTACCTTTGTAGAAATGGAAAGAAAACCGCCCATCTATCTGTACACCGACGGCGCAGCCAGCGGCAACCCGGGACCGGGTGGCTACGGCATCGTACTCCGCTGCGGAACGTATGAAAAAGAGCTCTCCGGCGGCTTCGCCTGCACCACCAACAACCGGATGGAACTGCTGGCCGTAATCCTGGGTCTGGAGCAGATCAAATGGGACAACGCCGAAGTCCACGTCTGGAGCGACTCCTCCTATGTGGTGAAGGCCCTCAACGAAGGCTGGCTGGAGAACTGGAAACGCACGGGCTTCAAGGGCAAGAAAAACGTGGACCTATGGCTCCGTTTCGACACCGTTTTCCATCGGCACAGAGTGGCTTTCCACTGGATCAAAGGACACGCCGGACACCCGGAAAACGAGCGCTGCGACCACCTGGCCGTAGAAGCCTATCACCAGCCGAACCTCCCGGAAGATACCGGCTACATGAACGAAAACAAGTTACTATAAAATATGGCACTCCCTAAATTAGTCGTGGGCATCACCCAAGGTGACAGCAACGGCATCGGATACGAAGTTATTATCAAATCGCTCGCCGACGAGCGCATCCTGGACTCTTTCACGCCCGTCATTTACGGCTCGTCCAAGCTGTTGGGATTCTACCGCAAGACCATCCACAATATCGGCCCCATGGACGTGAACGTCATCTCTTCCGCGGCCGATGCCCGTCCCAAGAAAATCAATCTGGTAAACTGCCTGCCGGACAGCATTTTCGCTGAACCCGGCCAGAGCACGCCGGAAAGCGCCAAGAACGCCATTGCCGCCCTGGAGGCAGCCGTTAAAGACTTGAAAGAAGGGCAGATAGACGTGCTGGTAACCGCGCCCATCAACAAGCGCGCCATGAACGCCGAGGGCTTTTCCAACACCGGCCATACCGAGTTCCTGCAGAAGGAATTCGGCGTGGACGATGTCACCATGATCATGGTGAGCGACCGCATCCGGATTGGTGTGGTAACGGGCCACATTCCCCTGCGGGAGGTTCCCGGCAGCCTTACCCAGGAAGCCATCCTGGGCAAGTTACGCATCATGAAAGACTCCCTGGAACGGGATTTCGGCGTTCTGGATCCCAAGATTGCCGTCCTGGGCCTGAACCCGCACTGCGGCGACGGCGGTCTGCTGGGCGACGAAGAGCAGCGCATCATCCTGCCGGCCGTCCAGGCTGCACAGGCGGAAGGCATCCAGGCTTTCGGTCCCTACTCCCCCGACGGGTTCTTCGGCCTGGGCAATTACAGCCGATTCGACGCCACCCTGGCCATGTACCACGACCAAGGCCTGGCACCGTTCAAGGCCCTCGCCTTCGCCGACGGCGTGAACTACACCGCCGGCCTGCCCATCGTGCGCACTTCCCCGGACCACGGCACGGCCTATGACATGGCCGGCCGAGACGAAGCCGACCCCCGCTCCATGATGAGCGCCATCTACACCGCTATCGACATCTTCCGCAAACGCCTGCAGTACGACACCATGCAGGAAAATCGGCTTAAATAATTAACTTATGAAACGCATCCTCATTGTTGCATCCGCGCTGATGCTTCTTTTGGCCAGCCCTGCGGCCCAAGCCCAGAAGAAAGCCATTCCGTCCAAAACCCAGTATGCCCGCGAGGCCCTCACCCCTTATGTGGAGAGCGGTCAGCTGCCCGGCGCCATCAGCGTCTTCTACAATGACGGGGTGGAGGAAATCTGCTGCATCGGTTATGCCGATGTGGCCTCCAAACGTAAAATCGGCCTGGACAATGCGTTCATGCAGTGCTCGCAGACCAAAGGATTCTGCGGCGTCACCATTGCCAAACTTGTGGAGGAAGGCCGCATTTCCCTGGATGATCCCGTGTCCAAATACCTGCCGGAAATGGCCGAACTTTGGGTTCTGGACCAGAAGGACGACAGCACCCGGGTGCTGCACAAGGCCCAGAACGTACTCACGGTACGCATGGTGATGAACCACACCGGCGGCTTCCCCTTTGAGATCAGCGCCAAGCGCGGCGATGTACGGGGCGGCGGCTGGTCGGGCGGTGCCCCCATCCGTCAGGTGGTTTCCATCGCTGCCGCATCGCCCATCATGTTCGAACCCGGTACCGCCGTCCAGTATTCCAACACCGGCATCGACATCGGCGCCGCCATTGTGGAAGTGGTTACCGGCATGAAATGGGAACAGTATCTCAAGCAGACGGTCCTGGATCCGCTGGGCATGACAGCCACCTGGTTCTGGCCCACCGACGAGCAGATTGCGAACAAAATTGAACTGTACCGCTACGTGCAGGATGCACCGGCTCAGTGGCGGGAGGAAATGGATAACCAGCAGCGTCCGTACAACGATTCCCACGTATTTGCATCGGCCGGCGCCGGACTGTGGACCACCGCCCGCGACCAGATCAAATTCTACAAGATGCTTATGAACCTGGGCGTGGGAGACAACGGCGTCCGCATCCTGAAAGAGGAAACCGTGAAATCCATCCTGGCCGTGAGCACCCGCCCGGAAGGCATGGAAGGTTATTCCCTGGGCCTGAACACCCCCAAGGAAGACAGTGAGGACGCCTGGTTCGGCCACGGCGGAGCCTGGGGCACCCAATGCACTGTGAACTGGCACAAAAAGCAACTGCGCATGTGGGTAGTCCAGAGCGCAGGCGGTCCCGATCCCTGGAAAAAAGACCTGGGAACGGCGGCCGATAAATTCTTCTCCCAAAAGTACGACACCTCCGGCATTGATGCCTATACCGGCAGGACTAAGTAACGGGAACTTAGATCAGACCCACAAATACCGGCTTAGGGGCCGGAATTCTACGACCGGTGTCCGTAAGGAGACCGGTTTTTTTATCCCTTTGGTAGATCTCGATGGCATTGCTGTCCCGGCAGGCCACAATGACCAGGTCTTCCGTAACGGTAAAGTTACGCGGATGAGGACCGGTGGTCTGGTAGCCTACTTTTGTGAGCGTACCGTCCGGTGCTACGGAGAAGATGGCCAGGCCGTCGTTCTGCAGGCGGAGGCTGGCGTAAAGGTACTTCCCATCCGGGCTCAGGTGGATGTCTGCGGCGCCACGGGCATCCACTTCATCGGCCTTTACCATTTGCTTCATGGTGAGCCGTCCCTCTTCGTAATCGAAAACAGCCACATTGCCGGAGAGTTCCCCAATCACGTAGAAATGCTTTCCGGAGGTGTCGAACAGCAGGTGACGCGGACCGAAATCGGCCGGCAACTGGGCTGCCGTGCGATAATTGGAAATGCCTCCTACAATATCTATGGAGCCAATGGCATCGGCGCTGAACTCGCTGAACAGCAGGTGTTTCCCATCCGGCGTGAACACGGCGCAATGCACGTGGGGTTTCTCTTGCCGGATGAGGTCGGGGCCTCCGATGCTGCTTACTATCAGGGAGTCTATAGGACCTATCTTCCCATCGGCCGATAATTTATAGAGCGCCAGGGTTCCTCCGCTGTAGTTGGATACGGCCAGACGTTCTCCGTTGGTGACCACATGGCAGGGATCTTCGCACTGGCCGGGAATGCCGGTGGGCTGACTGCCCAGGAACTCGAAACCATTGCCTCCATACCGCCAGACCCACACGGAAGCACTGCTGTCCGGCATCTCACTGACGGCATACACTTTATTCCCGTCCAGGGCCAGGAAGGAAGGATTGGGCATGGGTGCCTTGGCAATCACTTCTCCGCTGGCAAAGTCCAGCGCGTAGAAACCATCGGAATAAGTGCCCACAAAAAGCGTTGCCTCCTGTTGCGAACAGGCCACTATGAGCAAAAAGAGTAGGGGAAGTATCTTTTTCATACGTACAAAGATAATACTTTTTGCCTTGATTGCCTGTCTTCAGGACCGTTATCGTTAGTTTCTGGTCTTGAGACTGTGCATACGCCCATGATCAGGACTGGAAACCTGGAGAAACGGTCTTAGCGACGGGCATGAAGCTGACAGAACTATGAAATCTGGGAGTAATCCTTCGTGAGATATTTGTCCCGCTGCAGCTCTTGGGCCAGCGGGGCATTTTTTTGTTCCGAGAGGGTGGGATCCTGGTCCAGTATGTGTTGGGCATAGGCGCGGGCATCGTTCAGGATGAGCCCGTCCTTGGCCAGGGAGGCGATGTTCAGGGAAATGGGCAGGCCGCTCTGCATGGTGCCTTCCAGGTCGCCGGGGCCGCGGAGTTTCAGGTCTTCTTCGGCCAGCTCGATCACCGTGGTGGACACCAGGATGTGCGCCCGGCCGGCCACGAAAGCGTCCATATTGAAGGCTTTTTCCTGCGGTGTCTGTCGGCCATGGACAATGGCCACCTTGTAGTCCGGCAGCGGGAAAGCCTTTACAATCTCTTCATATCCCAGTTCCAGATTCTTGTAGTCCAGTTTTTCGCTCTCGAAAATGAGCGGATACACGATGAAGGCCTGCCTGCCTTTGGCAATTTCGTCGCGGATGAAATTGTGCATGGCATGGCGCTTCCCTTCGCCCACGCAGAGGGTGGTGACGGGTTTTCGGCCCGGGGGCATTTCGTCGATCACGGAGACGTCCAGGTCGCCGTACAGGGTCATGGCCAGGGTGCGGGGAATGGGCGTTGCCGTCATCACCAGCACGTGCGGCGGCACGCTGTTCCAGCCCTTGTTCCAGAGCCGGGAGCGCTGTTCCACGCCGAAGCGATGCTGCTCGTCAATCACCGCCAGTCCCAGCGCCCGGAACTGCACCGTATCCTCAATGAGGGCATGCGTGCCGATCAGGATGCCGATACTCCCGTCCTGCAGTCCGGCGTGGATTTCCCGCCGTTCGCGCACGCCGGTATTGCCGGTGAGCAGGGCGCAGCGTACGCCAGTGGGTTTCAAGTATTTGGACACGTTGGCGTAATGCTGCTGGGCCAGCACTTCCGTGGGGGCCATGATGCAAGCCTGGTAGCCATTGCCCACCGCAATGAGGGCGCTCAGCACCGCCACCATGGTCTTTCCGGAACCTACGTCGCCCTGCAGCAGGCGGTTCATCTGGTGACCGCTCATTAAATCGGCCCGGATTTCCCGGATTACGCGTTTCTGGGCGTTGGTGAGTTCATAGGGCAGGGCGTTGAAGCAGGCGTTGAAGGCATCGCCCACGGCCGGCATTTTGAGCCCCACCGCATTGCGGCTGCGGATGTATTTCTGCTTCAGGAGCGAAAGCTGCAACAGGAACAGTTCCTCGAATTTGAGCCGATAGGAAGCTTTCCCCAAGGCCGCCTGATCCACGGGAAAATGGATTTGCCGGAGGGCAAAGGTAAGCGGTACCAAGCCTTTTTCCTTGAGTACATAATCCGGCAAAGTTTCCTGCAACGTGGGCAAAACGCCCTCCAGGGCCGTTCCTATGAGCTTGAGCATGGTCCGGCCGGTAATGCCGGCGTTCTTGAGTTTTTCCGTGGAGGGATAGATGCCCGTGAGCACGCCCGTGTTGGCGGTGTCGGGGGCATCCACTTCCGGATGAACCATATTCAGGTGGCTGCCAAATATCGCCGGTTTGCCGAAGAAGATGAAGGTGGCGCCCGGAGTAAGACGGCTGTGCATCCACTTTACGCCTTTGAAAAATACCACTTCCATTTCACCGCTTTCATCGGCCACAATGGCGCTCAGGCGGCTTACCAGATTGTATTTGAGTTTATCGGGCGGAAGTTCCGCGCCGTTTTTGGCATAGAGGCGCACCTTCTGCACGGTGGCACGCACCTGCACCTGCGCCAGGTCCGGCTGGACATCGGCTATGCGGACGATGCTGCTGCGGTCTATGTAGCGGAAAGGATATAGCCGAAGCAGATCTCCCACGGTGACAATGCCCAGCTCCGACTCCAGCAGTGCAGCCCGTTTGGGCCCCACGCCGGGCAGGTACTGTATGGCGGTCTCTATGGTCATCTGTATGCTTTTTGATGAGCTCCCTACTATTTCATCCACCTATCCAGCCAGTCGAAGTAGCTGCGGTGCCAGTAGAGGGCATTCTGCGGCTTCAGGATCCAGTGGTTCTCTCCGGGGAAGACAATCAGTTTGGAGGGAACTCCCATCATCTGGGCGGCGTTGAAGGCTGCCATGCCTTCCTCGGACGGGACACGGAAATCGGAACCGCCGTGGATGCACAGGATGGGCGTATGCCAGTTCTGGACCAGCTTGTGCGGGGAGTTGGCATAGTGGCGGATGGCCTCGGCCTTCTTGCTCCAGGGAGAGCCGGCCTGCTGCAGGCCGCCGAAGGTGATGCCGTCGCCGGCAGGACCCACCTGGCCTTCTTCATAGGCATATTCCACGGGAATGCCGCCGTTGTCCCAGTTGGGGAACCACATTTCCTCAGTACTCATGTACATGTGCTCCTCATTGAAGATACCGGCGTGGGCGATGAAGCAGTCGTACAGATCGCCGTGGATTCCGGCCAGATAATACACGCTGTAACCGCCATAGGAAGCGCCGCAGGCCGCTACGCCGCTAACATAAGGTTCGGCCTTGATGTTGCGCGCCGCGGTGAGATAATCCTGCATGTTCAGGCCGATATAGTCGCCGGAGATTTCCTCGCACCACTCCTGGCCGAAAGCCGTGGTCCCGCGCCGGTTGGGCAGCACAACCACATAGCCCTGATGGCACATGAGAAGGTAATTCCAACGATAGCTCCAGCCCTGGGAAAGCGTGCCCTGAGGGCCTCCCAGGCAGATTTCAATGGCGGGATAGGTCTTGGAAGGATCGAACTGCGGCGGGTACAGAACCCAGGTGAGCATCTTCTGTCCGTCCACAGTGTCCAGCCAGCGGGCTTCGGTCTCATGCTTGTCCAATTGCTCCAGCAGGTGCTGGTTCTCGAAGGTAATCTGCCGGATGGCATTGCCTGTCACGGCCACCAGTTCCGTGGGGAAATCCATGGAAGCGAAGGTGGTGAGGAGCGTTCCGTCCTGCAGCACACCGAAAGGAGAGCCGAAGTCGAACCACAGGTTGTCGGCCGTAAGGCGCACAATCACCGGTTCCTCTTCCGGCACCACGTTGAAGATGCCTTCCAGGCCTTCGGCCAGGGCCGAGAAGTACAGGGACTTGCTGTCGGCGGCCCATACAGGAGCGTCGGCGTTGTACTTGAAGGCGGCGGTGAGGTCGCGGATGTTCGTCACCTCGGGATTAGCGCTCTGGCCTTCGGAAGCCTCCTCATAAATCACATCGGCCACCATCAGGCGCACCTTATCGGCCTCATAGCCGTCGCGCTCCATGGAGAGCCAGGCCAGCTGGGAGCCGTCGGGGCTCCAGACGGGATGGGTGTCGTAGCCTCCCTTGCAAGTCACCTGCGAGGTTTCGCCGGTGAGGGGGCAATAGAGGTAGATGCAGGTATTGGTGGAGAAGGCGTACTGCTTGCCTTCCAGCTTCTTACAGGCGTAGGCGATGTAGCGGCCGTCGGGGCTCCAGCAAAGGTCGGCGATGTCCGGGAACGGCCCGTTGGGCAGTTGGAAGAGGACATCGGCCCCACCCAGGATGTCCATCCCTTCCTTCACCACGCCATTGCCCAGCGTGGCCACATAGGTGTGCGGGATTTCCGTCAGCCAGTGGTCCCAGTGGCGGTACATCAGGTCTTCGGTGGCGTAGGCTTCGGCCTTGTCCAGCAGCGGATCCGTGTCCGAAGGCACCTCCACGGCGCTGTGCACGTTGGATACGAACATGAACTGGGAAGCGTCCGGCGACAGGGCGTAGTCGTCAACCCCGGAAGCAATGTCCGTAAGCTGTTCGCGCTTTCCTAATCGGCCATTCTTATAGGGCGCTTTGTACAGCTGGCCGCCCTGGAGGAAGAAGATGGCGCTGCCGTCCGGGCTCCAGCGGGCGCCGGAAATGCTCTTCCCGTCCATCGTGAGCTGGGTGGGTTCCCCGCCCTCCACCGGAATGGTGAAAAGGTTGCGGACGCTGCGGTTTTCCGCGATGCAGGTGTAGCTCACGCCATACAGGATGGTTTTGCCGTCCGGAGAAAGCTGAGGGTCGCTCAGGCGTCCCAGCGACAGCAGCAGCTCCGGGGTCATGTGGCCGTCTTCCACCTGGAGGTCGGACGGGCCGATATACGCTTTCTGTGGTTTCATCTCACCGTTGTTACAGGCAACGAGGGCCATTACTATGGCCGTCATGGCAAAAAGTTTACGTTTCATATAATTGGATAGCTTTGTTCAAGGCTTCTTGCACCGCAGCGCGCAGGCTGGCAGGTTCCAGCACTTCCAGCCGGTCCCCGTGCTTGCAAAGGTCCATCACCAGATTGGGATTGGGAATTACGCGCAGGGCAAAGATACAATGGTCGGAGGCCTGTTCCACCAGGGTCTGGCTGAGGTGCAGCGGCAGGTCCTGCAGATAGGCCGATTCGCGCAGCGTAGTGCGCAGTTTTACCAGGACAGGCACCTGCCCAGGCTCCGGCAGATAGATGCCGTAACTGGCTTCGAACGCCTGGTCCACGTCGAAACCTTCCGGCATGGAAAAATGCCCTCCGGTGCGCTCCAGGCCGATAATCCGGTCCAAAGCATATACGCGCAGGGCATCGGCTTCCTCGCTGAAGGCCACCAGATACCAGCGCTTGGCGAACTCTTTCAGGGCATAGGGATGGAGGACCCTTTCATCGGCCTCCTCACTCAGATACTTGCGGTAACGGATGCGCAGGACGGCGCCCTCCAGCATGGCCTGCATGAGCGTGGTGAGGTACTGATGGCCGGAAGGGACATCCTCCACCGCCACCCGGCCGCTCAGGCGTTCCTTGCTAAGGGTTAGGAGGCTGTTCACCGTAAAGGTATTGATGAGGTAATCCACCGCTTCCCGCTGGTCCACGGCACTTTCCCCTTTGTCAATCCTGTAGCGGTTGGTATGCCTGTCGCAGCGGATGGCAATCCCGAAAACTTCCTCCACGGCGGCCCGGTGGTTCACGAACGAGCGGCGGGGATAGGCTTCCCCGTAACGGTCTTCCCAGCGGCGGGCCACCTGCTGCCAGGAAAGGCCCTGCTCCCCCGCTTCCACGAAGGTTTGCACCAGAAAGATATATTTCCCAACCAGTTCCTGGACCATATTCTACAAAGATAAGAATTATTGCGTAAGATTTTGTACTTTTGCAACTGTATGATTGAAAATGCTCCCCTCATGGCCCGGCGGATCCGGCGGATTCTGCTGGTCTGTAACAATTACGACAACTTTTCGCTGGAAGAAGAAGGCCGACTGGATGGTCGCATCGCCCGGGAATACGCGGATCTGAACCTGAGCGGCCCGCCGGTGATGGAACGTGCATCTTCCACCCGCGAAGCCCTCTCCAGGGCCGAATCCGGCGACCGATGGGATCTGGTGATCACCCTGTACAACGTAGGTGAAGTGGATGTCTTCGACTTCGCCGCCCACATGAAGGCCTGTCAGCCCGATACCCCTATCGTACTCCTCACAGCCTTCTCCAAGGAAGTGTACCGCCAGCTGGAAGACAGGGACCTGAGCAATATCGACCATATCTTCAACTGGAACGGCAACACGGATCTGATCATTGCCATCATCAAACTGCTGGAAGACAGCATGAATGCTCCGGCCGATATCCTGGGCGCCGGCGTGCAGTGCATCCTGCTGGTGGAAGATTCGGTGCGCTACTATTCCACCTACCTCTCCCTGCTGTACAAACTCATGCTGCAGCAGAACACTGATGCCGCCCGCGACGCCCTGAACGAGGACCAGCAGATTTTCCGCCGCCGGGCACGCCCCAAGATCCTCCACGCCACCAACTACGACGACGCCGTAGCCCTGTATAACCGTTATAAGGAGCACCTGCTGGGTGTGATTTCGGACGTGGGCTTCGTCCTGCACAGGCACGACAAACCCTCCAAGGAAAAGCTGGATGCCGGCGTGAACTTCTGCAAGCTCATCCGCAAGGAAATCCCCAAGATGCCCATCCTGATGCAAAGCTCGCAGGAGAGCATGCGCTCTGTGGCCGAAAGCCTCAAGGCGGGCTTCCTGATGAAGCGTTCCAAGACCCTCATCCACGACGTGTCGGAATACATCGGCCGGGAATTCGGTTTCGGCGACTTTGTGGCCACCGATGCCCGCGGAAAGGAGACGGCCCGCGCCAAGGATTTGAAGGGGGCCGAGGAAATCATCGCCACCCTGCCGGAAAGCCAGCTGGAGAAGCTCCGGAGCAAGAATTACGTCTCCCGCTGGATGCTGGCCCGCGGTATCTTCGAGGAAGGCAACGCCATCAAGAACGTCACGTTCGAGAATACGGAAGCTTTCCGGCAGGCCGCCGTGAAGAGCATCCACGAATACCGTATCCGGCAAAGTCTGGGCGTGGTGGCCCAGTTCGACCCCGCCACCTACAACGACACCATCTGGTTCTCCCGCATCGGCGAAGGTTCCCTGGGCGGCAAGGCCCGCGGCCTGGCCTTCCTGAACCACATCCTGTACAAATACCAGCTGTACAACGCCTGGGAAGGAGCCCGCGTTAGCGTACCGCGCACGCTGGTCATCGCCACTGAATACTTCGACCGTTTTATCCTGGAAAACGGCCTGCAATATGTAATCAACGCCGAAGTTTCCGACGCAGAATTGCTGTCGGAATTCGTGTCCTCCAACCTGCCGGGTGAACTGATAGAAGCTCTCAGGGCCTTCATCCGCGTGGTGCGTAAACCGCTGGCCGTCCGTTCCTCCTCTAAATTGGAAGACTCTTATTATCAGCCGTTTGCAGGTGTCTATTCCACCTACATGATTCCGGCGGTAGAGAACGAAGACCAGCAACTACGCCTGCTGGCCAAGGCCATCAAGAGCGTCTATGCCTCGGTGTATTTCTCGGCCTCCCGTTCCTACATCACCGCCACGGCCAACGTGATCTCGGAAGAGAAGATGGCCATCATCCTGCAGGAGGTGTGCGGCGCGGCCGACCAAGGCTACTTCTTCCCCACCCTGTCGGGCGTGGCCCGCAGCGTAAACTTCTATCCTATCGGCCATGAAAAAGCAGAAGACGGCATTGTGAAACTGGCTTTCGGCCTGGGCAAAGCCGTGGTGGACGGTGAGAAAGTGCTCCGTTTCTGCCCCGCCTATCCCAAGCACGTGCTCCAGACCTCCACGCCTGAACTGGCCCTGCGCGACACCCAGCAGGTGATGTATGCCCTGAACCTGCAGCCGGAGAAGTTCAAGACCTCCGTGGACGACGCCGTGAACCTGGAGCGCATCCCCATCAGCGAATGCAGCCGATTCCAGGCCTTTTCGCGCGTAGTTTCCACCTACGATTTCCAGAACCAGCGCATGGTGGATTCGCCTTTCGCCCAGGGGCCCAAGGCCGTCACTTTCTCCCATGTGCTGCGCTATGGCACCTTCCCGCTGGCACCCATCCTCCAGCGCCTGCTGGAAATCGGCTCGGAAGAGATGCAGGGCAGCGTAGAACTGGAATTCGCCGCCGAACTCTCCACCGGCTCGTTCAAGGCGCTGCAAATCCGCCCTGTCTCCTCCGACAGCCTGCAGACGGAAGTGGACTGGCGCACCATCGACTGCTCCAACGCCCTGGTGCTGTCGGACAGCGCACTGGGCACCGGCTGGCAAATGGGTCTCAAAGACATCGTGTACCTCAAGGCCGATGCCTTCGACAAGATGAAAACGCAGGAAATAGCCGATGAACTGAGGGAACTCAATGCCCGGATGCGGGCCGATGGACGGCAGTATGTCCTGATCGGCTATGGCCGATGGGGCTCCAGCATCCCCACCCTGGGCGTTCCCGTGACCTGGAGCGACATCTCCGAAGCCCGCGTACTGGTGGAATGCTCCCTGCCGGATTTCCGCGTGGACCCCAGCCAGGGTTCGCACTTCTTCCAGAACCTCACCTCCTTCAATGCCGGCTACGTGAACGTGGATCCTTTCACCCGTCCCACCGACAAACTGGACCTGAGCACCCTGGATGCCCTTCCCGCCGTCCAGGAAACCCCCTGGCTCCGCCACATCCGCCTGGACGCTCCCCTCACCGCCTGCATCGACGGCCGCACCGGCCGTGCCCTGGTAAAACTGGCTGGCAACTAACTGCCTGGCTATCAATGATATGCGAAAAGTAATCGTTCGATTTTTGAACGATTACTTTCTGTAAATGGCTGTATGTCTGTGGGTTAGTTGCCAGCGGCTATGGCGCAGTTGATGCCGTCGAGGGCGGAGGAGACGATGCCGCCGGCGTAACCGGCTCCTTCGCCGCAGGGATAGAGGCCGGGAACGTCAATGTGTTCCAGGGTTTCGGGGTTCCGGGGCAGCCGGATGGGCGAAGAGGTGCGGGATTCTACTCCCAGCAGCAGGGCGTCGTTGGTGTAATACCCGCGCATGGAACGTTCCACCAGGGGGAACACCTTCCGCAGGCGGGAAGCCACGTGCTCCGGCAAAAGTTCATGGAGGGGGGCCGATAAAGCTCCGGGATGGTAGGAAGTTTTGGGTAAATCCTTGGAAATGAGTCCTCTGCAGAAGTCTTTCATCCGCTGGGCCGGAGCGGTATAAGGATGCCGCGCGCCATGCTCCTTGGCATAACGATACATGGCCCGTTCCACATCCCGCTGGAAATCCATCAGGGCGAAAGGACCTTCATATCCGGCCGGCTGGTCGCCGGGTTCAATCTGCACCACCACGCCGGCATTGGCCCACTTAGAGTTACGGGCGGCATTGGACATGCCGTTCAAAACAACCGTCTCCTCTTCGGTGGAGGAAGGTACCAGGATACCGCCGGGACACATGCAGAAAGAGAAGACGCCGCGGCCGTCCACCTGCTGTACGAAGGCATATTCCGCCGTGGGCATAAACGGCTGATACTTACCGTGATAGCGAATCTGGTTAATAAGCCACTGAGGATGCTCTACCCGAACACCCAGGGCAAATCCCTTGGCCTCCAGCGTCCATCCCTTTGCCTGAAACAGTTCATAGATATCCCGGGCCGAATGACCGGTGGCCAGGATGACTTTCCGGGCGGTAAACTCTCGGGAACCGGCCTGCACCGTGAAGCTTCCATCGGCCTGCCGGACGATGTCCGTGACCCGGCTGTCGAAATGGTATTCCCCGCCATGGTCCTCAATGCACTGGCGGATGTTCTTCACCACTTCCGGCAAACGGTCCGTGCCAATGTGCGGATGCGCATCGATGAGGATATCCGGATGGGCCCCGAAAGTCACCAGTTGGTGCAGCACTTCGCGGATGTCGCCGCGCTTGGAGGAGCGGGTGTAGAGCTTTCCGTCGCTGAACGCTCCGGCGCCGCCCTCCCCGTAACAGTAGTTGGAATCCGGATCCAGCACGCCGTCCACAGAGAGTTTGGCCATATCCACTTTGCGGCGCTCCACATCCTTGCCCCGTTCCAGCACGATGGGCTTCAGGCCCAGCTGCAGCAACTTCAGGGCGGCGAACATACCTGCGGGACCGGCCCCCACCACTATCACCGGCGGGGCATCGTGTACGTCCAGATAAGGTGCTACTTTGTAGGGTTCATAGGGCTCGTTTTCCCGGTATGCCTGAATCTGGTAACGGTACAGGATCTCCTGCCGGGCATCCACGCTGCGGCGCACCACTTCCACATGGCCCACTTTCTCCGGCCTCACGCCCAATGCTTTGGCGGCCGCCTCCTGTAACTGGGCGGCCGTCAATTCCTTACCGATTTCCTGGGCTAATTCGAAAGATTTCATTTGTCAAGCTCCGCTAAAGCGAAGTCGTAGGCGCCTACGGAAATAGCGGTAGAAGTACCTATCTTGTCGATGCACACGCCGATACGCTTCTGGGGATCGTAGGTGACGGTTTTGTCCGTGCCGTAGATCTTCAGTTCGCGGGCTTCACCCTTGGCGAAAGCGGCGAATTCAGCTTCGTCGTCCAGGTTGTACACTTTCATCTGCACGCGCTGCAGGACATCCCCGGAGAGGGTCTTCACCGTGCCGCGCATCTCTTCCAACAAGCTGGGCATGAAGAATTTGGCCGATGCGGAAATACCGCCGCCGATAACCACGATACCGTCTATGAGCTGGGCGGCGGTGGCGATGGCCAGGCCGGCCACGTGACCCAGTTCCGCAAAAGCGGCCAGGGCGGCCTTCTGGTTGCCGGGACGCTTACCATCGGCAATGTCAAAGATATCCTTGGGGGTGAGGCTGGCGTCCTGCACGCCGGATTGCTCTGCGTACACGCGCTTGACGGCACGGATGGCTACGCTGTCTTCCAGGATGACGCCGTGAATGTGCGGATTGGGCAGGCAGTAGGTTTCCACGCAGGAATTGTCGCCGCGGTTCAGCTGGCCGTTGATCACGCAGCCGATACCGAAACCGGTGCCGAAAGTATAGCCGATCAGGTTGTTGAAGCGCTTGGAACTGCCGGCGGCAGCCAGTTTTTCGTTAACCTCGGGAAGGGCGCCGCTCAGGGCCTCGCCAAAGGCGAAAAGATCGCCGTCGTTGTTGATAAACACCGGAATGCCAAATACTTCCTTCAGATACGGACCCAGGGCCACGCCTTCACGGAAGGAAGGGAAATTGGGCAGGAAACCGCCGATGATGCCGGCCGGATAATCGGCCGGACCGGGGAAGGCGAAGCTGATGGCTTCCGGCTTGATATCTCCCAGCTGGTTGATGATGGTCTTGAAGCCGGTGACCATGGTTTCCAGGCAAAGATCAAGGTCATTGGCATTGGAAGGCAGGGTGATGGTGTCCAGGATGAACTCTTCTCCCTTCATGGCGTTGAAACGCAGCGAGTTGCCGCCCGCATCCAGGGTCAGGACCACCCGCTTGTCATTCTTGTATTTTCCCATAGGTATGTATTGGTTATTATTGTTCCAGTTTTCAAATATCGGAAAAAATGCCGATAAATGCAATAACTAGAAATCGGCCAGACGGGAGACGGGGGCTACGTCCAGCGGGGTGCGTACGCCGGCCTTGTACTGGAACCAGCCGGCCACGGCAATCATGGCCGCGTTGTCCGTGGTGAACTTGAATTCCGGCAAATACACGTTCCAGTGCCGCTTGGCGCCTTCCTGGAGCATCCTTTCCCGCAGGCCGCTGTTGGCCGATACCCCGCCGCCGATGGTGATCTCCCGGATACGGGTTTCCTTGGCAGCGCGGATGAGTTTGCCCATGAGCACGTCGATGAGCGTTTTCTGGAAACTGGCGCAGATGTCTTCCTTGTTGTTCTCCAGGAAGTTGGGATCCAGCGCCATTTGGTCCCGCACGAAATACAGCAGGGACGTTTTCACGCCGGAAAAACTGTAGTCCAGGCCGGGGATATTGGGTTTGGCAAACTGGAAGCGGTCCGGATTCCCTAGCTTGGCCAGACGGTCGATGACCGGGCCGCCGGGATAGCCCAGGCCCAGCATCTTGGAACATTTGT
>CAMYWP010000027.1 GCA_947302825.1 uncultured Bacteroidales bacterium | reverse complement strand
ATCTCGATGGGCGTATCCGAAGGCAGCTCCAGGAGTTTCCGCAGCACCTGGGTCATGGTCTGGCCCAGGAAGGCCGATACAATGGCCGGCGGCGCCTCATGGGCGCCCAGCCGGTGCGCGTTGCCGGCGCTGGCCACGCTGGCCTTGAGCAGGCCGTTGTGCCGCTGCACGGCCGCCAACACGTTCACGAAGAAGGTGATGAACTGCAGGTTACCCTTGGCATCCTTGCCGGGCGCCAGCAGTTGCACGCCCCTGTCGGTCCCCATGGACCAGTTGTTGTGCTTGCCGCTGCCATTGATGCCCTCGAAGGGCTTTTCGTGGAAGAGGACCACAAAACCGTGCTTCCGCGCAATGCGCGTCATCACGTTCATAATCATTTGGTTATGGTCGTTGGCCAGGTTGGCTTCCTCGTACACGGGGGCCATCTCAAACTGGTTGGGAGCCACCTCATTGTGGCGCGTTTTCAGGGGAATGCCCAGTTTGTAGCCGGCCGTTTCCACATCCTTCATGAAGGCGGCCACGCGCGAAGGGATGGCGCCGAAGTAGTGGTCGCTCAGCTGCTGGTTCTTGGACGAGGAGTGACCCATCAGCGTGCGCCCGGTAAGCATCAGGTCCGGGCGGGCGGCAAAGAGGTCTTCGTCCACCAGGAAGTATTCCTGCTCCCAGCCCAGGAAAGAATACACGTGCTTGACCTTGGAATCAAAGAGTTGGCACACCGGGACGGCGGCATCACTCAGGGCCTTCAAGGCCTTTTTGAGCGGGGTCTTATAGTCCAGCGCCTCGCCGGTATAGGCGATGAACACCGAAGGGATGCACAGGGTGTCGTCCTGGATGAATACGGGGGAAGTAGGGTCCCAGGCGGTATAACCACGGGCTTCGAAGGTGGCGCGGATGCCGCCGTTGGGGAAGGACGAAGCGTCCGGCTCCTGCTGTACCAGCGATTTTCCGTCGAACTGTTCGATAACGCCACCCGCTCCGTCGGGCGTGAGGAAGGCGTCGTGCTTTTCGGCCGTGCCCTCCGTCAGCGGCTGGAACCAGTGCGTCACGTGGGTGGCGCCGTGATCCAGCGCCCACACCTTCATGCCTTCGGCCACTTTATCGGCCGTGGCGGCGTCTAAGGGTACACCGTCGTCCACGCAACGGATCAGCCGCTCATAGGTGTGGCTGTCCAGGTATTTCCTCATATTGCTGCGGCCGAAAACGAGGGAGCCGAAATAATCGGAAGGCTTCCCGGCAGGGGTTTCTACGGCAACCGCCTTCTTTTTGAAGGCCCCCTGCACTACGTCGAATCTAAGATGTCCCATAATGACGAAAAATCAATACGGGACACAAAAATGGGGAATTTTTAAAAAATTTGCAAGACTTTTTTTAAGTCTTTAATACACAATAGGAAGATTATTGTCCTTAATGTACTGCATCAGTTCCAGGGGGATGTCGGAGCAGAGATAGTCGGAGCCCATGAGGAAGGCCATGTGGCTGTCGGCGCACTTTTCGCCGGGCCAGAGGCTCACCAGCAGACCGTTCTTATGGGCGTAATTCACACTCTCACGGCTGGAGGCATTCACGGTACATGCCAGTCGATGGATCCCCAGCGCCTTGCAAAGGTCCACGGTCTCATGACTGCAGGGTTTGCCGGTAATATACATCACCTCGGCGTCGGGATGCTGGGCCCGCAGATACAGCAGCGGCCGGGGATCGAAAGATGTAAACACGAACAGGGCATCCTTCGGCTGGGCGGCCGTAACCATGGCATAGACCTCCTCACAATACTTGTGCAGCAGCTCTTCAGGATAATACTCCTGATTGGTTTTCATCTCGAACTCCACATACAAACCCTCACAGTCCTTGAAAAAGTCCAGCAGATCTTCCAGGAAAGGCACAGGCTCTCCGCCCTTGGTGGTGATGGTACGGATATAGGCCGATGAAAGTTCCTCTACCCGTCCGCTGCCGGTGGTGGTACGGTCCAGCAGTCCGTCGTGCATAATCACGTATTTGCCGTCGGCGGTGATATGGATGTCGGTCTCGAAACCGTGGCAGCCGGCCGCATAGGTGGCCTTGAAGGCCGCAAGGGTATTCTCATCCTGCTCGGCCTTTCCTCCGCGGTGAGCGAGCATCCGGGGCTGGGCCGAAAGCGTAGCCGCGCAAAGCAGCGCAGCAGCTGTAAGGGTCAAAATGCGTTTCATAGACTATTCCCACTCAATGGTTCCCGTGGGCTTGGGGGTTAAATCGTACAACACGCGGTTCACGCCCGGGACTTCCGTCACAATGCGCTTGGTGATGTGGTGCAGCAACGCATACGGAATTTCTTCAATAGTGGCGGTCATGGCGTCGCGGGTATTGACGGCACGGATAATCACCGGCCAGTCCCAGCTGCGCTTGTTATCCTTCACGCCCGTGGACTTGTAGTCCGGAATCACGGTGAAATACTGCCACACCTTGCCCTCCAGACCGTTCTTGGCAAACTCTTCACGCAGGATGGCGTCGCTTTCACGCAGGGCCTCCAGGCGATCACGGGTGATGGCGCCGGTGCATCGCACGCCCAGGCCGGGGCCGGGGAACGGCTGACGATAGACCATATTGTCGGGCAGGCCCAGTTCCTTGCCAACCACACGCACCTCGTCTTTGAAAAGGAGCTTGATAGGCTCCACCAACTCAAACTTCAAATCCTCCGGCAAGCCGCCCACGTTGTGGTGGGACTTCACGGGACCCGACTCCACGATGTCGGGATAGATGGTTCCCTGGGCCAGGAAACTGATGCCTTCCAGCTTGCGGGCCTCTTCCTCGAACACGCGGATGAATTCGGCGCCGATAATCTTGCGCTTCTGCTCAGGGTCGGCCACGCCGGCCAGCTTGTCCAGGAAGCGGTCCACCGCGTCCACATAGATGAGGTTGGCGTTAAGCTGGTCACGGAACACCTTCACCACCTGCTCGGGCTCGCCCTTGCGCAGCAAGCCGTGATTCACGTGCACCGATACCAGCTGCTTGCCAACGGCCTTGATGAGCAATGCCGCCACCACCGACGAATCCACGCCGCCGGACAGCGCCAGCAGCACCTTCTTGTCGCCAATCTGGGCGCGAAGCTCCTTTACCTGTTCTTCAATGAATTTCTGGGCCAGAGCGGGGGTAGTGATGCGCTCCATATCGGCCGGACGTACGTTTCCTGTTGACATATCGTGATTTGATTGTGGTTATCTTATCAAATGGCAACTATTCCCACTCTATGGTTGCCGGGGGTTTGGAGGAGATGTCGTAGACCACGCGGTTCACGCCCCGGACTTTGCGGATGATTTCGTTGGAGACGTCGCGCAGGAAGTCGTGCGGGAAGGGGAACCAGTCGGCGGTCATGGCATCGGTGGACACTACAGCCCGAAGGGCCACGGGACATTCGTAGGTGCGTTCGTCGCCCATCACGCCCACGCTCTTTACCGGCAGCAGGATTACGCCAGCCTGCCAGATGGCATCGTACAGGTTGGTGGCCATTTCGCGGGGGTCGGAGGCCGAAGGGAAGCCCATGCCCGTGCAATCGTACGAACGCAGGCCGCGGATGAAGATATCATCGGCCTCTCTCAATACGGCCAGTTTTTCCTCGGTGACATCGCCCAGGATGCGGACGGCCAGGGACGGACCCGGGAAGGGGTGCCGATTAATGAGTGCGGCAGGAATGCCCAGGGCGCGGCCCACGCGGCGAACCTCGTCCTTGAACAGCATCCGCAGCGGCTCCACCACTTTCAGATGCATCTTTTCCGGCAGGCCGCCCACGTTGTGGTGACTCTTGATCTTGGAGGCGATACCCTCGATGCCGGCGCTTTCAATCACGTCCGGATAAATGGTTCCCTGGGCCAGCCAGCGGGCGCCTTCAATGCTCTTGGCGTACTTGTCGAAGGTTTCCACAAACAGGCGGCCGATGGCCTTGCGCTTGGCCTCCGGCTCTGTCACCCCGGCCAGCGCCGCCAGGAAATCGGCCGAAGCATCGGCCCCTATCACATTCAGTCCCATGTCTTTATAAGACGCCAGGACATCGGTGAATTCGTTCTTGCGCAGGAGGCCGTTGTTCACGAAGATGCAGGTGAGCTGCGGGCCGATAGCCTTATTCAGCAGCACGCCCGCCACAGTGGAATCCACGCCGCCGCTAAGGCCCAGGATCACTTTGTCCGAGCCGATTTGCGCACGCAGCGCCTCCACCGTAGTTTCAATGAAGGAATCCGGTGTCCAGTCCCCCTTGCAGCCGCAAATGCCCAGCGCAAAATTCGCCAGCATCTGCGTACCTTCCGTGGTGTGATACACCTCCGGATGGAACTGTACGGCATACGTGGGCTCCCCAACAAAATGATACGCGGCATTTTCCACATCGGCCGTGGAGGCGATCACCTCCGCCCCTACAGGCAGGGCCGATATAGTATCGCCGTGCGACATCCACACCTGGGTTTCGGCCTGCACGCCCTTCAGAAGCGGAGAATCGGCCACCACGCGCAGCATGGCACGGCCATATTCGCGGGTGTTGGAGGCCTCCACTTTTCCACCCCCCTTAAACGCCAAATACTGAGCGCCGTAGCAAATGCCCAGCAGCGGCAGTTTTCCCCGGAACAGGGACAAGTCCACCTGCGGGGCATTACTGTCCCGTACACTGCAGGGGCTGCCGGACAGGATGACGCCCTTCACGGAATCGTCCAGGGCCGGCACCTTGTTATAGGGGTAGATTTCGCAATAGACGTTCAGCTCCCGCAGGCGACGGCCGATCAGCTGCGTCACCTGGGAACCGAAATCCAGGATCAGTATCTTATTCACTACGGGAGTAGTTAGGGGTTTCCTTGGTGATGGTGATGTCGTGGGGGTGGCTTTCGGTCATGCCGCTGGCGGTGACGCGGGTGAACTTGGCCTGCTTGAGGGCCTGGAGGTTGGCAGCGCCGCAGTAACCCATGCCTGAGCGCAGGCCGCCCAGCAGCTGGTAAACGGTTTCGGCCAGGGTGCCCTTGTACGGAACGCGGCCCACGATGCCTTCCGGTACCAGTTTGTTCAGTTCCACTTTATCGTCCTGGAAGTAGCGGTCCTTGGAACCGGCGGCCATGGCGTCAATGGAACCCATGCCGCGGTAGGCCTTGAACTTTCGGCCGTTGTAGATGATGGCCTCGCCGGGAGATTCCTCGGTGCCGGCGAACATGGAGCCGCACATCACGCAGTCTCCGCCGGCCGCCAGGGCCTTCACCACATCGCCGGAGTAGCGCAGGCCGCCATCGGCAATCAAGGTTACGTCCGTTCCCTTCAGGGCCTGGGAAGCGTTGTAGATGGCGCTGAGCTGCGGTACGCCCACACCGGCCACGATACGGGTGGTGCAGATGGAGCCCGGGCCGATCCCCACCTTCACGCCATCGGCCCCGGCCTTCACCAGGTCACGGGCGCCTTCCTCAGTGGCTACGTTACCCACCACCACGTCCAGTTCGGGATAGGCGGCCTTCACTTTCTTCAGCAGGTCTATCACGCCCTTGCTGTGACCATGGGCCGAATCCAGCACCACGGCATCCACGCCTTCGGCCTTGAGGGCGGCGATGCGGTCCAGCGCATCCGGAGTAATGCCGATGCCCGCCGCCACCCGCAGGCGGCCCTGAGCATCCTTGCACGCGCCCGGATAACGGCGCTCCTGCATGATGTCCTTATAGGTAATCAGGCCCACGATATTGCCCTGCGCATCCACCACGGGCAGTTTTTCCACTTTGTGCTCCTGCAGCACCGCCTTCACATAATCGCGGTCCGTACGGGTGGCCGGAATGGTCACCAGACCTTCCGAAGTCATCACGTCCTTGACGGAGACTGTAAGATCCTGCTGGAAACGGACGTCGCGGTTGGTCACGATACCCACCAGGCGGCTGGTGCCGTCCGTAACGGGAATCCCGCCAATATGGTATTCCTTCATCAGGCGCAGGGCGTCGCCCACCGTCTGGTCCTGGCTGATGGTCACAGGGTCCGTGATCATCCCGTTTTCGGAACGCTTGACCTTGCGCACCTCGCCGGCCTGGGCGGCAATGCTCATGTTCTTGTGAATCACGCCGATTCCGCCTTCACGGGCCAGGGCGATGGCCATGGGGGCTTCGGTCACCGTATCCATGGCGGCCGATACAATGGGAATGTTCAGGTGAATGTTCCGGGAAAAACGGGTATGAAGGTCTACCATGCGGGGCAGGACTTCTGAGTAGGCCGGAATCAGAAGGACATCGTCGAAGGTGAGGCCTTCCATGGCAATTCTGTCGTCGATAAAGGACATAGCGCGGGTATATTATGGGTTAATCGGATTCTTTTACGTGGATGAGGGATTTGACAGGGGCGATGTCTTCCAGGCGGGAGCGGCCGGGAAGGTCGTCGATTTCCACCAGGAACACGAAGTCTTTCACCTTCACGCGGTACGGCTTCCCGTCAATGGTGACGGTCTGGAGGTTCAGGCCCTGGGCTAGGCCGCGGGCAGTGCCGCCGGTGGCCAGGATGTCGTCGAAGAAGGTGATTTCCACCAGTCCGCCTTCGGGAACGCTGGCAGCCAGGTCACTGCGGCGGAAGTACACGTGGTCCGGACCGTACTCCTTCATGATCTCCACCTGGACCAGGTCTCCTTCGGCAAAGGGCAGCTTGCCCTTCTTGCGCAGGGGAATCAGATTTTGGATGGGGTTGTCCCCGTGCAGCATGCCGGCGCCGAAGAGGAAACCGCGGGCCTCCGGTGCGGCCACATTGGGCGCATCGCACATGGCGGCGAGGTCCGTGCACAGCTGGCGGAACAGCTCTTTGTCCTGCAGGAACGGGATAATGTCCACGAAATTGACGCCCTTGATGGGGAAGTCGGGGTAGAATTTGATAAACTTGCTGTAATCCATGGCTATTCTATTGCATTCATGTCTATCAGGTTGTTCAGGAGGGCATACACCGTAAGGCCGGCCACGGTTTTGATGCCGATCTTGCGGGTAATGTTCTTGCGGTGCGTAATCACCGTGTTGATGGAGATGTTGTGCTCGTCGGCAATCTCCTTGTTCAACTTGCCCTGGGCCACGCTCACCAGGATTTCCTTCTCCCGGGCGCTCAGTTTTTCGGCCTCCTTGCTCACGGCCACGCGCTCTTCCAGCCGCGTGGCGGCGGGGATGAGAACGTCGTCCTCTATGAAAGTATGTTTCTCCAGGTCCATTTCCAGGGCATACAGGCAGTACAGCACCTGGTTCACATCTTCCTCCCGACATTCGGCCGGCCGATACTTGACAATCAGGTTCTTCAGGTCTTCCAGTTTTTCCTGCACGTTGGAGTGGTTCTGCTCATATTCGCCCATGGAAAACAGGGCGCTCCGTTCGCCGCCCAGCATGGCTTCGATATAGGGGAACGCCACGTTTTCCTCGTAGGAAAAATGGTTGAAGAGTTCTTGTTTATAGTCCGTGAAAAACTTCCAGAGGGTTTGCCGCTGCTGCTCATTGCAGGGCTCCGTGAGGCGCTCCAGGCCCGCAGCCAGGTTGGGGACCATCACGTCCCTGTAATACCGGTGGCTTTTTCGAAGGAAATTCAGGATATCCTGCAGGCGCTCTTTCTCGATGCTCAGCTCTGCCATATTCATGACAGGGCCCATGGACTGATAATGGGAGCTGTTGCGCATAACGGGATACAAAGATACTGAAAATTTAGGAATATTTTCGAGGAAAACGCAGCAGAATGGACAGCAGGGCCACAATGCCCAGGGTGAACGGATAATACAGGTTGCTGATAATGGCCACGGCCGATACCCCCGCTAGGCCGCTGGCCATGAGCATCTGCGCGCCGTAAGGGATGATGCCCTGCACCAGGCAGGAGAATGTATCCAGGATGGAGGCCGTCTTGCGGGGATCCAGGCCGAAACGCTGGGTAATGTCCTTGGCCAGCGGGCCCACCGTAATGATGGCGATGGTGTTGTTGGCCGTGCAGAGGTTCACCAGGGATACCAGGGCGGCGATGGAAAGAGCCGCCGGGCGTCGGCCGGCAATGCGGCGGGTAAGGCCGTCGATGATGAACTGCAGGCCGCCGTTGTAGCGGATGATTTCCAGCATGCCGCCGGCCAGCAGCGACACAATGATGAGTTCACCCATGGAGCCGATGCCGCCGCCGATGGAGGCCATCCAGCCCACAAAATCGTAAGCGCCTGTGCACCAGCCGATAATCCCGTTCACGCCGATACCCAGCGCCAGCACCGTAATCACATTCATCCCGGCCAGGGCCAGGCCGATGACCAGCAGGTAAGGCACCAGCCCTAGCCACTGGACCGGAGCGGCGGAAGGGGCCGCCTGCACGGAAAGGCCCAGCACCACGTACAGCGCGGTGACCAGGATGGCCGCCGGCGCCGCAATCCACAGGTTCACGTGGAACTTGTCGCGCATGGAGCACCCCTGGCTCTTGGTGGCCGCTACGGTGGTATCGGAAATGAAGGACAGGTTGTCGCCGAAGAAGGCTCCGCCCACGATGATGGCCGTCATGAAGGGAATGCTGATGCCTGCCTCGGCCGCAATGCCGGAAGCAATGGGAACCAGCGCCACGATGGTGCCCACGGAGGTGCCGATGGCCATGGAAATAAAACAGGCCGCCAGGAAAAGGCCGGCGTAAATCAGGTTCCCCGGCAGAACGTGAAGCGTAGCATTCACCGTGGCATCTATGGCGCCTATATCCTTGGCCGTAGATGCAAAAGCCCCCGCCAGCACGAAGATCCAAATCATCAGCAACACATTGCGGTTGCCCGCACCTTCGGAAAAAATGGCTACTTTATCGTCGGTTTTGGGGACGTCCCGGGTAATGATCAGCGCATAGGCCGACGCAATGATGAAGGCCGCCGCCACCGGCACCTTATAAAAGTCGTGCGCAATGATGGAACCGGCCAGATAGACCGCCAGGAACACGAACAGCGGGCTCAGTGCCAGCCAACCGTTCATTTTCCTGGCCGAAGGCTCTCTATGCTGTGTTTTTTCCGTGTTAATGGCCATACGGACGCAAAGATACACAAAAAACCGTATCTTTGCAGGTGGTGACCGCGAACCTGCATATCGAAGTGCCCGGCGGGGCCGATAAGATTCTGCTGCACGCCTGCTGCGCGCCGTGCTCCAGCGCCATTGTGGAGTGCCTGATGGAGCGGGGCATCCGGCCGGTCATCTTCTACTCCAATTCCAACATCTTCCCCCGGGAAGAATACGACCATCGGCTCAACGAATGCATCCGCTATGCCCGGAAATGGGGCATCGAGATAGTGGACGACATCTACGACCACGCCGCCTGGCAGCTTTGCGTCCAAGGCCTGGAGCAGGAGCAGGAGCGTGGAAAACGCTGCCTGAATTGCTTCAAGCAGCGTTTGCTTCGTGCCGCGCAATATGCATCGGCCCATGGATTTACCGTGCTAACCACTACGCTGGCCAGTTCCCGTTGGAAAGATCTGGAACAGGTGAACGAAGCCGGCCGATGGGCCTGTGCCCAGGTCCCGGGGGTCACCTGGTGGGACCAGAACTGGCGGAAAGGCGGCCTGCAGGAGCGCCGGAACCAGATTATCCGCGAAGAGAGCTTCTACAACCAGCTTTTCTGCGGTTGTGAGTTCTCCCGAAGGGGTTAGAAAGCGAAGTTCACACCCACCTTAAGGTTGCCGCGACGGCTGTCGTAACCGTCGAAGTTCTTGGTATTCATGCGGTTGAGCATACTGTAATCGTAGCCCACAATGAACTGGAGGTCACCTACCTGTACACCGGCACCGCCGCCCAGATAAATGTTGAAAGGATTAGTGTCGCCGTTTTGGGCATCCAGGTGGTTGTAGGCAGTGCCATCGCTGATGTTTATACCCAGAATGCTTACGGCGGCGTTAAAGGTGGAACGAGCCATCACGGTATACTGGAACACGGGACCGGCAAAGGCCACGATAGAAGCATTGCTGCCAACCCCAAATTTGAGCGTGAGATTCACCGGAATGTTAAGATCCACCTCCGTGTAACGGGAGCCACCGGTATAATTCAGATAGCTGGATCCACCGTTGGTGTCCTTGTGCTGGAAGAGCATGTCTACATAGAAACCGGGAGCAACGCCCAGAACACCGGCGATGGGGATATTATAGCTGGCACCCAAGTAGAAGCCATTCTCGGCATCGGTAGAGGAGCTGCTGTTGCCATTGGTTGCTTTGACATTGTCCATAGCACGGAGATAACCGGCACCGACAGCCAGCTGAGCATAAGCCTGGGTACCGAGGAGCATCAGAGATGCTGCGAAAATACTTGCAAAAATCTTTTTCATAGCTATTTAGAAAATATAACCTATACCAATTTTCAAGACATTGCGATGCAACTTATAGTTCTGACCCGTGGTGAGATTCAGCAGGCCGAAATCGAAGCCCACATTCACTTGGATACGCTCTGACACTTCCACGCCGGCACCCAGGCCCAGATACAGATTGAACGGAGTGCGGGGTGCTGCGCCCAACTTGTTCTCCTTATACATATTGTAACGCAAGGTGGAGTTGTCATTCTTGTCCACGACGTTGTTCAGCAGGCCCAGCTGCAAGGTGGGGCCGGCAAAGCCGTATACGGCAAAATTGGACATGAATTCGTACCGGTATTTGAGGTGAAGGGGCAGGTTGATGGCAATTTCCCGGACGGTGGTTTTGGGCAGTACCACATTGGCCACCATGACCTTACCTCTCAGGGCCGAAAAGTTCAGGCCCGGAATGAAGGAAAGACCGTCCATCCAGTTGTCCAGGTCCACGTTGTAGCGGGCACCCAGGAAGAGACCATCCAGGGAAGGACTGGAATACGTTGTATTCCCGTTTTCAAAGCCATGGAAATAACCGCCGTCGGCAACAAGCTGTGCCTGAGCCTGCATACCCACAAAAAGGGCGGCGACAATCAAAAGTACTTTTTTCATCTTATCTTGTTTTTAGTTTTTCCTAATAATCATGCAAATGTAAGGATTATTTTTCGAGAATACCAATAAATGGGGATTGACAGGGAAGCGTTCCCGCCGTAACTTTGCACCGGTACTTCAGGAACAAGATGGTATTATCGGAGCTTCAAACCGGAGAGCAGGCTGTGATTGTGCGCGTACACGGTCACGGCAGTTTCCGCAAGCGCCTGATAGAAATGGGCTTCATCCAGGGAAAGGCGGTACGGGTAATCCTCAATGCGCCGCTCCGGGACCCCATCGAATATGAAATTATCGGCTATAAAATATCCCTGCGCAGGGAGGAAGCCCGTCTGATAGAGGTGGTGACGGAAGAGGAAGCCCGCGAAGCCCTCCGCAGCGACGAGCACCTGCAGGCCCTTCCCGGCGACATGGCCGACGAGGAGCGCCTGAACCACGCCCTGGCCCATGTGGCCGAAGAACGCCACCACAACATCCGCGTGGCTCTGGTGGGCAATCCCAACTGCGGCAAAACCTCCCTGTTCAACATCGCCTCCGGCAGCCACGAACACGTGGGCAACTATTCCGGCGTAACCGTGGACGCCAAGGAGGGTCACTTCCGCCACAAGGACTACGACATCACGCTGGTGGACCTCCCGGGCACCTACTCCTTATCGGCCTATTCCCCCGAGGAGCTCTATGTGCGGAAAAACCTGCTGGAGGCCCTGCCCGACGTGGTGATCAACGTGGTGGACGCCTCCAACATCGAGCGCAACCTGTACCTCACCACGCAGCTCATCGACATGAACCTGCGCACCGTGATGGCCCTGAACATGTACGACGAGCTTCAGCACAAGGGCGATAAACTGGATACGCAGCAGCTGGGCTGGCTCCTGGGTATGCCCGTGTGCCCCACCGTGAGCCGTGACGGCCAGGGTATCCCGGAACTCTTCGACACCGTTATCAAAATTTACGAGCAGTCCGATCCCAAACTGGCTCGCCACATCCACGTGAACCACGGGGCCGAACTGGAAAAGAGCATCCGCCGCCTGCAGATGATTCTTTTCGGCAATAAAGACCTGGCTTCCCGTTACTCCACCCGCTACCTGGCCATCAAGTACCTGGAAACGGACGCGGACGTAGAGCGCCTGCTGGCCGAAACCCCTGAAGCGGAAACCCTGCACCAGGTGCGGGCCGAAGAAGAGACGCGCATCCGGGAGTTGCTGGGAACATCGGCCGAAAGTGCCATCGTAGACGCCAAGTACGCCTTCATCCAGGGCGCCCTGGCCGAAACCTATGAAAAATACCAGGAGGAGCGGCCCCGCCGCACCTTCACCGATAAAATAGACGCCCTTGTCACCAACCAGTGGCTCGCCTTCCCCATCTTCCTTTTATTGTTGTGGTTTATTTTCTGGGCAACCTTCACCGTGGGCCAGTATCCCATGGACTGGATCGACGCTGCCGTAAGCTGGTTGGGTGACAAGGTGGGCGCCTTCATGGCCGACGGCTGGCTGCGCGACCTTGTGGTGGACGGCATCATCGCCGGGGTGGGCAGCGTGCTGGTGTTCCTGCCCAACATCCTCATCCTGTACTTCTTCATCTCCCTCCTGGAAGACAGCGGGTACATGGCGCGGGCGGCGTTCATCGTGGACAAGCTCATGCACCGGATCGGCCTGCATGGCAAGAGTTTCATCCCCATGGTGATGGGCTTCGGCTGCAATGTGCCGGCCATCATGGCCACGCGCAGCATCGAAAGCCGCAAGAGCCGCCTGGTGACCATCGCCATCATTCCCTTCATGTCCTGCGCGGGCCGATTGCCCATCTTCGTGCTGTTTGCAGGGGCCTTTTTCCCGGCCCATCCCGCTACGGCGCTGTTGGGAATCTACCTGCTGGGCATTGTGCTGGCCATCTTATCGGCCCTGGTTTTAGGCCGATTCGTGAAGGACGACGACCTCCCGTTTGTGATGGAACTGCCGCCTTACCGCATCCCTACCGCCAAAGCTATTGGCCGGCATACCTGGGAAAAAGGACGGCAGTACCTGGAAAAGATGGCCACCACCATCCTGATCTTCTCCATGGCCATCTGGTTCCTGGGCTACTTCCCGCGCCACGAAGGCAGCACGGCGGCCTATCAGCAGGAGCACTCCTATATCGGAAGCCTGGGGAAGGCCGTGGAACCGGCGCTGGCCCCGCTGGGCTTCAACTGGAAGATGGACGTGGGCCTGCTGGCGGGTATCGGCGCCAAGGAGCTCACCATCAGCACCCTGGGCGTAACCTATGCGCAGGACGGAGCCGTAGAGGCCGCCGACGGCGACACCGCCCTCCAAGCCGCCCTGAAGGCCGATATCTCCACCGCCGCCGCCCTGGCCTTCATGGTGTTCGTGCTGCTGTACTTCCCCTGTGTGGCCACCTTCGTAGCCATCAAAAACGAAACAGGAAAATGGCGCTGGGCCATTCTCCTGTGTCTTTATACTATTTTGGTGGCCTGGCTCTTCGCCTTCGCCGCCTACCGCCTGGGCCTGCTCATCTGGCCTTAATCCCCCATCCTTAACGTCCCCGGGGCCAAAACGCCCCACTAGCCATCCCTCTACGGAACATCCTGGCAGCCAACTCGCTCAGTCACAACGCTTTACAGAAAGTAATCGTTCGAAAATTGAACGATTACTTTTCACAAAACGATGAGTATCAGGCACTTAATTGCCAGGGGTAAACGGGTTAGGTGCAAAAAAGAGTGGCTCCGGGAGGGGAACCACTCTTTGCATGGGATTAGGGGCCGATTAGAGGTTGGGATTCTCTTTGGTCCATTCGGCTACGGCAGGGACGATGTCCAGGGACACAATCTCGTCGCGCATTTTCACCAGGTGCTCATAGGAGGCATCCAGGGCAGCCATTTCTTCAGCGGAACCCTTAGGAGAGGTGAAGTGGCAACCGGTGGTATCGATGGTGGTGGGCATGGCCATCATCACGTTCTTGTACTTGCCTTCGTTCACATAGGTGCCGGCGGGCCAGGTGAAGACCTCGCCGCCCATGGCGGCTTCGATCATCTTCACGGCCTGGTAAGCGGGGCTCTGGAAGGAGCTGCGGCCACGGAGCTTAATGATGTTGGAGCCACCCTGGATGGTGTTGTGCTTGATTTCGGCGAAACGTTCGGCGCTCAGGCCCATTTCGGCCAGAGGCTTGCCGTCGATCTTGACCTGGGAGGCGAACACGGCCATGGCTTCACCGTGACCACCGTAGGTGTAGGCGCCGGTGACCTTGCACTGCTGCACACCGAACTCCTGGGCCAGGGCTTCCTGCAGACGGGTGCTGTCCAGGGCCGCCAGGGAGGTGAGCTGACTGGGCTTCAGGCCGGAGTGGATGAGGGCGGTGAGGGCGGTAACATCGGCCGGGTTGAAAATGACCACCACGAACTTGGCGTCCGGGCAGTATTTCTTGATGTTGTCACCGAATTCGGCTGCGATCTGGCAGTTGCCCTTCAGGAGGTCTTCGCGGGTCATGCCCTCTTTGCGGGGGGCACCGCCGGCCGATACGATGTACTTGGCATCCTTGAAGGCGACGGCAGGGTCGATGGTGGCGGTGAGGTTCACGCCAGGGAATGCGCAGTGGTCCATTTCGGCCAATACGCCCTTGAGACCGGGCTCAAAAATATCGTACAGGCAAATGTTGGGGGTGAGACCCAGCATACAGGCGGTCTGGACCATGTTGGAACCGATCATACCGGCAGCGCCCACAATCAGGAGCTTTTCATCAGTAAGGAATTTCATGATACTTTTATTATTAGTTGTTTACTTTCTTCTTTCGGGACCGCAAAGATACGAAATTCCGCGCAAAGATTCGTTGGAATTGCGAAAAATGAATTATCTTTGTGGTGCAAAATTGTAACGATTAATATGGAGCCTCCCAGTCAGGTCATAGCTAACCAGTTAACGGTCGTCGGATCAGACGACCCTCTGTCGCGATTTTACCCTGAAATAAACTGAGAAACCCGAAGCCGCAAGGCATCCGGGCGCTTCATCATTGTCGTTCAAATACCTTACTAATGGGACTTTATTTAAAGAAGAAACTCGAAAACGATGCCACCATCGGCGTGTGGCAAGTAACCGAAACGGAAGAGGAACTCACCCGTCTGGCCGCCACGCCCACTGATGAAATGGAGGAAATCTCCTTCATCAAAAGCGAATCCCTGCGCAAACAGCGCCTGGCCGTCCGCGCTCTGCTGAATACCCTCTTTGATGAAAAGGTGTACCTGAGCCACCACGACAACGGCAAACCCTACCTGGAGAACAACCCCACCAACATCTCCATCACCCACACGGAGAAATATGTGGCCGTGATCCTGCACGAAGACCAGGACTGCGGCATCGACATCGAATCCCTTGACCGGGATTTCAGCGCCGTAGAAAAGAAGGCCCTGAGCGAAGACGAAATCGAAGACCTGGAAGACGAAAAACGCAACGAACAACTGGCCATCTACTGGTGCGCCAAGGAAGCCGTCTTCAAACTGCTCAGCCGCTACAGCGTAGACTTTGCCGAACAAATCGAAATCGAACGTTTCCGTCCCCGCGGAGAAGGTGAGCTGGAAGCCACCTTCATCGACAAAAACGAGGATGAGGAAGAGTTTGACCTGGAATACATGACCTTTGACCGTCACGTTCTGGTATGGGTGGTAGGAGACTAATCCTGATTGCCGCCGCCCTGCTCCTGGGCGCGTGCAACCACCAGCAGCCGGAGGCCCCGGTTACGGTGGAATTCCAGCACACGGGCTGCGGCCGGAACCAGGATACCAAGGCGGCCGATTATGTGACTTCGCAACTCATCCTGGAATACACGGACGGCAGTCTGCTCATCACCCGCACCAACGCCACCCTGAACTGTTCCCTCGTGAACGGCATCACCTGTGACCTTAGCGTCCAGGACGGCGTCATCCGTTACCACGCTTACGTAACCGACGGCGGCACCATGAAATGCCTGTGCCCCGTGGAGCGTATGACGGCCCTGGTAAGCGGCCTCCGGGAGAACAAGGAGTACACCTTGGAATACAGCTGCGACAACAGCTATCGGCCCATCACCTTCTATTACGCAAAAGGCCTGAAGGTCACCTTCGACCTGAGCCTGTATCTGGAATAGCTTTTCCGCCTTGCGAGGCGGTTTCTTGCGTGGCAACCAAGTTGCTGGCACTCAGCATTTTACGTATAGTTCTCTGCTCTTTTTGCGCAGAGAACTTTTTGTATCGCACTGTGTTTCAGCCACTTAGCCGCCATGGGCTCTGCTTGTCATCCTGAGCGAAGCGAAGGATCCGTAGACGCAGAAAAGGAAACAAAAGGACCGATAAGAAAAAACGGATAATCTGCCGTGGATGTGCGTTGCAGGCCGATTTCGCCTGTCGGCACGGGCCGATTTTTTAAAATATCCGTTTGGTTTCTGGGGAAAATCGGCCTTCCACGGGCCTCCGTTGCCGTTTTTGAAAGTAAACGTTTCTTTTTTCGGTACACCGATATGTTTTCTTT
>CAMYWP010000026.1 GCA_947302825.1 uncultured Bacteroidales bacterium | reverse complement strand
CGGCACCGGCGGCGACGAAGCCGCCATCTTCGCCGGCGACCTCTTCCGCATGTATCAGCACTTCGCGGAACGCCGGGGCTGGAAGCTGGAAGTGACGGACCAGGCTCCGGGCACCTCCGGCGGCTTCAAGCAGATTGTGTTCAAGCTCTCATCAGCCCAGGATGGCGTTTACGGCGTGATGAAGTACGAATCCGGCGTGCACCGCGTACAGCGCGTGCCCCAGACGGAAACCCAGGGCCGCATCCAGACATCGGCCGCCTCCGTGGCGGTGTTCCCGGAAGCCGGCGAATTCGACATCGAGCTCAATCCGGCCGATATCCGCAAAGACCTCTTCTGCGCCTCCGGTCCCGGCGGCCAGGGTGTGAATACCACCTACAGCGCCGTGCGCCTCACCCACATCCCTTCGGGCATCGTGGTCCAGTGCCAGGAGGAACGCTCCCAGCTCAAGAACCTGGACCGCGCCATGGAAGAGCTCCGTACCCGCCTGTACAACATGGAGCACCAGAAATACCTGGACGGCATTGCCGCCAAGCGTAAGACCATGGTCTCCACCGGCGACCGCAGCGCCAAGATCCGCACCTACAATTATCCCCAGGGCCGCGTAACGGACCACCGCATCGGCTGGAGCATGTACAACCTGCCCGTGTTCATGGACGGCGACATCCAGGAATGTATCGATCAGCTGCAAATTGCAGAAAACGCAGAGCGGCTCAAGGAAGCCGGAGAGGAGGACGCATAAGATGCCCAGAGATCCTAAGACACTCAAGAGCCTGGGCCACAAGGTGGCCGTGAAGAAAGGCTATGCTCCGGAGGTGCTGGAAACCTTTGAAAACATGCACCGGGAGAACGACTACTGGGTCCGTTTCAACTGCCCGGAATTCACTACGGTATGCCCCATCACCGGCCAGCCGGACTTTGCGGAAATCCGCATCTGCTATGTGCCGGATGTGAAGATGGTGGAATCCAAGAGTCTGAAACTCTATTTGTTCAGCTTCCGCAATCACGGGGATTTCCATGAAGATTGCGTGAACGTGATCATGAAAGACCTGGTGAAGTTAATGGATCCCAAGTACATAGAGGTCACGGGCCTGTTCACGCCCCGCGGCGGCATTGCCATCTGGCCTTACGCCAATTACGGCCGCCCCGGCACCAAGTGGGAGCAGCTGGCCTGGGAAAGGCTTTCCAAACACGAATGATTATTTGGGCGTAGCCGCCAGGGTAATCTGAGCCTGGGCGCAACGTTTTCCACCCACTGAAAGGGCAGCATCGCAGACGTAGATGCTGCCTTTTTCGTTTACCAGGGAGCAGGTGACCTCGCACAGGTCGCCGGGACGCACCACGCCGCGGAACTTCACCTGGTCCAGTCCGCGGTACAGGAGAAGATGCTCTTTCAAGGGCTCTATAAGGAGCGGGAGACAGCTCTGGGCCATGATTTCGCAGAGTATCACCCCCGGAACGGTGGGGTTTCCGGGGAAATGTCCCTGACAGAAATAAGGGTCTTCCGGAATGCGATAGCAGGCATGGGCCGTGCCGTCTTCGGCCAGGGAGACCTGGTCCAGCAGCAGCATGGGCTCCCGGTGGGGAAGGATGGCCTTGATTTCTTCGCGTGTCATCATCCCTTGTACGGTCTGAAAGCCACGCAGGCGTTGTGGCCGCCGAAGCCGAAGGAATTGGAAAGTCCCAGGGTGAGGTCCGATTTTACGGCCACGTTGGGGGTGTAGTCCAGGTCGCATTCCGGATCCGGGGCGTCCAGGTTGATAGTGGGCGGGCAAATGCCCTCCCGCAGAGCCAGGATGGTGGCGATGGCTTCCGTGGCACCGGCAGCGCCGAACATATGGCCGGTCATGGACTTGGTGGAGGAGATGTGCGCCTTGTAGGCGAAATCGCCCAGGGCCACTTTGCAGGCCATGGTTTCGGCGATATCGTTCAGGTGCGTGCCCGTTCCGTGGGCATTGATATAGAGGTTGTCCTTAGCGGGGTCGAAGCTTGCTTCGCGCAGGGCGTCGCAGATGGAGCGGGCCTGGGTGGTGGCATCCGGACGGGGTGCAGTGGCGTGGTAGGCGTCGCAGGTGTTTCCGTAGCCCACAATTTCACCGAAGATGGTGGCACCGCGCTCCAGGGCGTGGTCCAGGGACTCCAGCACCAGCACGGCGGCGCCGTCGCCCATCACGAAACCCTGCCGGTTTGCATTGAAGGGGAGGGAAGAGTACTTAGGGTCCGTAGCGCGGGTGAGGGCCTTGGCGTTGTAGAAGCCCGCCACGCCGATGGGGATGGAGGCATGTTCGCTGCCGCCGGCAATGATGGCATCGGCATACCCGTGACGGATGGCCCGGTAGGCCTCGCCGATACAGTGGGAAGAGGTGGCGCAGGCGGTAACGATGTCCAGGCAGGGGCCTTCGGCGTGGTGCTTGATGGCGATGTGCCCGGCGGCGATGTTGGAAATCATGGTGGCGATGAACAGCGGCGAAATCCACTTGCCGGAGGGGTCCTCGATCATTTTCTTGGTTTCGCGGAACTGTACCTCAAAGCCGCCGATACCGGAGCCCACATAGACGCCCAGCCGATAGGGGTTGATGTTGGCGCCTTCACCGTCGCTCACCAGGCCGGCCTGCTGCATAGCCTGCCAGGCGGCGGCCATGGCATACAGCGTGAAGTTGTCCTGCTTGCGGATAAAGGGCTTGTCCATGCCGAATTGTTCAGCGTCGAAATTTTTCACCTTGCCGGCGAAATTCACGGGCATGTCCTTGAAATCCTCTACGTAGTCAATGCCGCAAACGCCATTGATCAGATTCTTCCAGAACGTATCTACGTCGTTACCGATGGAGGAGATGACACCCATCCCGGTAACTACTACTCTTTTAGGACTCATATAGTAAATCTTTTGCTTGGGACAGGCACTTTTCGGCGCCGTCCATGATGTCGTTAACAATTGCTGCCGCGCTTTCGCGGCGGGAAACCAGCCCGGCCACTTCGCCGGCCAGGAAGCTGCCGCCGGCCAGGTCGCCGTCAAAGACCGCTTTCTTCAGGGAGCCGGTGCCGAAAGCACGGAGCTCGTCGCCCGAGACGGTAGGATCGGCCTCCATTTTGGCGAACTGCTTGGAAAAGGGGGTCTTGAGGCTGCGGACGGCGTCGCCCAGGCTTTTGCCCGTGACGATGGTGCCGATGTCGGAGGCCTTGAGGATGCGTTCTTTGTACACATCGTGTACGCGGCATTCATCGGCCACCAGGAAGCGGGTGCCCACCTGCACGCCGCAGGCGCCCAGCAGGAAGGCTGCGGCTGCCCCGCGACCATCGGCTATACCGCCGGCGGCCAGCACGGGAAGGTCCACTGCGTCCACCACCTGCGGCACCAGGGCCAGGGTGTGGATATCGCCCACGTGACCGCCCGACTCTGCTCCTTCGGCAATGACGGCCGTGGCACCCAGCTGCTGCATCTTGATGGCATAGGCCACGGATGCCACCACGGGAATCACGCGGATGCCGGCCTGGAGCCAGCGCTCCATATACGGGGCGGGGGATCCGGCGCCGGTGGTGACCACGCGGACACCTTCTTCCACTACTATATCGGCCACTTCCGCGGCGTTGGGGGCGGCCAGCATGATGTTCACGCCGAAAGGTTTGCCGGTCAGCTCCCGGGCGCGGCGGATTTCGGCCCTTACATCGGCGTTGATGGAAGAAATGAGCCCCAGGCCGCCGGCTTCGGACACGGCGGCAGCCAGCTTGGCATCGGCAATCCAGGCCATGCCTCCCTGGAAAATGGGCTTCTGGATTTCCAGTATGTCACATAAGACGCTGTGAATCATTTCTTTCCGTGTTTTCTCCTGCGCTCCCGCACGCGATAGGCGCTCTCTACCATCAGCTGGTCCTGGAAGCAGCCGCGGGCCGCCAGCAGGTTGCAGATGGCAATCACCAGCGGGAAAATCACCGTCCAGCGGAAGACCGGGCCCTCGAAGGTGAAGTACATCCACACCAGCCAGCCCTGCATGCCCAGCGCTATGATGGCCGATAAAGTGGCCAGGCGCATCTGCAGGATGCGGGATTTGAACACTACCAGCGCCAGCACCACCAGGAAGGTGAGGATGCCCAGCAGGATGCCGAAATAGGGTTTCTGCAGCTGCCAGTAGGACACGCGCTCCATTCCGTCAGGCGTTGCCAGGGTGAAGGCGGTGGTGAAACAAAGGGTAATCACCAGCGCGGTGGAGATGAGCAGATATAAGGTTTGAATTCTTTGCCACATAAGGTTTATTGCTTTAAATAAGCGTCAATGGCCGCGCGCACCTGGCCGTGTTCCAGCAGCAGTGCCCGGGCCTTTTCGTAATCTTTGATGCCGGTGCCTTCCATGATCATGCGGGTGCCGCGGTCCACCAGTTTCTGGTTGGTGAGCTGCATGTCCACCATCTTGTTGCCCTGCACGTGACCCAGGCGGATCATGGCCGCCGTGGAAATCATGTTCAGGATCAGTTTGGCCGATGTGCCGGATTTCATCCGGGTGCTTCCTGTTACAAATTCCGGGCCTACGTTGGCCACCATGGAGATTTCAGCCACCTGAGTGACAGGGCTTTCCGCATTGTTGGTGATGGCTCCGGTGAGGAGACCGTTCCTGCGGGCTTCCCGGAGGGCGCCTACCACGTAGGGCGCGCCGCCGGAAGCGGTGATGCCCACCAGGGTGTCGTGGGCGTTGATATCAAAGGCCTGCAGGTCTTTCCAGCCCTGGTCTTCGCGGTCCTCGGCCCCTTCCACGGCGTGCCGGATGGCTCCGTCGCCGCCGGCCATGATGCCGATGAAAGTATCGTCCACGCCGTAGGTAGGAGGAATCTCGGAGGCATCCACAATGCCCAGACGGCCGGATGTGCCGGCACCGATGTAGAATACGCGTCCGCCGTGCGGAATACGCTCCACGATACCGTTTACCAACTGGGTGACGGCCGGGATGGTCTCAGCTACAGCCAGGGGCACTTTCCGGTCCTCGGCGTTGATGGCCTCCAGGAGGTCACGGGTGCCCATCTGGTCCAGGTGAGCATAACGGGAAGCTTGTTCAGTAGTTTTCATATAGCCTGCAAAGATACTGAAAAATAACCAAACGGCCCGTCGGTAGGAGGATTTATCGGTAGATTTCGGGATAAGGGCGGCCTCTCCAGTCGGCGGGAATCTGCAGGCCCAGGATATCGGCTATGATGGCCGGAGTGTCGTACTGCATCACCGTGAGCGGGAACTGGAAGTTTGGCTTGATGGCCTTTCCGGAAACGATGAAAGGAGTCTCCAGCTCCAGCAGGGTGAAGCCGCCGTGCTTGCGGTCCACGCCGCCGTGATCGGCCGATAAGACAATGACGGTGTCGTCGTAGATGCCGGCTTCCTTGAGGGCATCCATCACCTGGCCGATAGCCGCATCCAGGATGCGTTGGCGCTCCATATAAGCGTCTGTATACCAGCCGCGCACATGTCCGGCCTCATCCAAGGTGCCGAAGTATAGGAAGAAGAAGTCCGGCTTGTTTTCCTTGATGTAATCGGTGGCAATGCGGGCATAGTCTTCCACGGGTACGATCACATCGTCGGTGGAGGTGTAGGTTTTCAGGAAGCGGTGCCAGTTCATGGCCAGGGTATCCGTGATGGCGGCGATGCAGTCCCAGTCGTGCAGACAGCCGGAAACGGCGTTGGGGCGCTGTTCCCGTAGGATGGTGAAAATGGTGGGCGGGATGCCGTGGCCGTTATCCGCGGTGGAAGGGATGGTGCCGTGCGTGGAGTTCCACTTGTCGAATCCGTGCATTTCGGTGGGCAGGCCGTTCACCATGGAGGCCCAGTTGATGGCCGATGCCGACGGCATCACGGAACGCTTGGAAAGCGTCCAGCTGCCGTGCTCCATGAGGGCGTGGATGTTGGGCAGGTCTTCGGCCGGAGCCAGGCGCACGGCTTCGGCGGCCCATCCGTCGATGCCGATGAGCACCACGTGCTTGGCTTTTTGGGAAGGAGTATTTTGATGCGTGCAGGCTAAGCAGGCAAGGAGCAGGAAGAAAGGAAGGATTTTTTTCATGGTGGATAGTTTTCCCAAAATTACTAAAATTCCTTCGAAAATTTGTATTTTTGTAAACTTGATAGTGTGAAACTTAAACGAAATCAAATATGAAACCTACATTACTTGTTCTGGCGGCCGGCATGGGCAGCCGATATGGCGGCCTGAAACAGATGGATGGCCTGGGCCCGCACGGCGAAACCATCATCGACTACAGCATCCACGATGCAGTGGAAGCCGGTTTCGGCAAGGTGGTCTATATTGTGCGTGAGTCCTTCAAGGCCCAGATGGAAGAGGCCGTGAAGCAGAAATATGCCGGCGTGAGAACCGTGGACGGAGAGCCCCTGCAGTTCGTATTCGTGACGCAGGAACTGGACAAGATTCCCGCTCCGTTTGAGGTACCGGCCGATAGAGTCAAGCCCTGGGGTACCGCCCACGCCGTCCTGATGGCGGCCGATGTCATCCACGAGCCTTTCGCCGTAATCAACGGCGACGATTTCTACGGCAAGGAGTCCTTCAAGATCCTGGGCGATTGGTGCCGCGCACATGCGAACACCCAGGGACAGTTCTGCATCGTAGGTTTCCAGCTGGAGAACACCCTGTCGGAAAATGGCAGCGTATCCCGCGGTATCTGTTCTTACGATGCTTCCGGCATCCTCACCAACATCGCCGAGCATCTGAACATTGCCAAGGAGGCCGATGGAAAAGTGTACGGCGACAACTCCGTCACCGGTGAAAACCACGTGGAACTGGCCCCCAAGGCCCTGTGCTCCATGAATATGTGGGGTTTCACCCCGGATTATTTCGCCAAGAGCGCCGAAGTTTTCAAGACTTTCCTATCGGCCCATATCCAAGAGCCCAAGAAGGAGTTTTACATTCCCTTTGCCGTGGATGTGATGGTGAAGGAAGGCAAAGGTGTCTGCGAAGTCCTGTCCACCCCGTCCCACTGGTTCGGCGTCACCTATAAGGAAGACCGTCCCGGCGTGGTGGCCAAATTCGCCGAACTGGTAGAAAAAGGTATTTATCCCAGCCCCTTATATTAATATATGGTACCTGTCTTCACAAAAGGCCGGAAGGTCAAGAACAACTACGACCTCTATGCCAACCACGCCTGGTATGTCCCGGGCGTAAGAGGAATGTTCGTGCTGCTGGGTTGGTTCCTGCTGGGTAACCTCCTGGGTGGCCTGGTGCAATTGATGCTGGGTGCCTTCCTGCCGCAGCAGATTGTTCAGGATTACGGCATGTTGGTGGTGTATCCGCTCTCCTTTATGCCGGCTATGGTCTATGCGGCCCAGAAGAGCCAGCGCAACAGCCTGTTCGAGACAGGATACAAGCTTAACAGCTGCAATTTCGGTCCGTTCAAGGGCTGGCAGATCGCCCTCATAACCGTGGCCCTCACCGTGGGCACCATGATATCGGCCGACCTTCCCAATTATTGGAATTTCAAGCTCACCACGGCTACGCCGGCCATGAAGTCTTTCTACGACTTTATCATGGAGCTCATGAATCAGATGACGGGCGGTCCCCTGTGGAGTTCCTTCCTGCTCACGGCCATTTTCGCTCCTATCTTCGAGGAATGGCTCTGCCGGGGTATGGTGCTCCGCGGCCTGCTCACCAAGATGAAGCCCTCTTGGGCCATCGTGGTATCGGCCCTTTTCTTCGCCGTTATCCATTTGAATCCCTGGCAGGCGCTCAACGCCTTTATTATCGGCGTAGTCATGGGATATGTATATTATAAGACCGGCTCTTTGTGGCTCACCATGCTCATCCATTTCGTGAACAATGGTGCGGCGGTGGTGCTATCGCAGATTCCCGCCCTCCAGGAAGCGGATTTCTGGATGGACATGATGCCTCAGCAAACCTATTATATGGTGTATGTGCTGGGCGTGGCACTGCTGGTTTCCTGCCTGTTGGTGTTCCGCCGCATCCCCCTGGAGCAGCAGCGCGGCAATATCGATACAGTAGAATTGTCTGTAGAGTAGTATGGAAACATCCGGAAAAGACCGCTGGGCATGGCTCCGGCGCAGTGACCACAATTACCTCATTCCATTCGTGATTGTGGTCACCACCGTAGTGGCCTTGTGGCTGCTCTTCTTTGCGCACAACAGCGTGCTCAACTGGATCCGTGCCACGGTGGAGGTGAAGAACCAGGAGAAGGAGATGGCCCGCCTGCAAAGCGAGATAGACCGTATGGACCAGGAGATCAACGACTTACGCAACAACCGTGACTCCCTGGAATCCTTCGCCCGCAGCACCTACCACTTCGCCTCTCCCGGAGATGACGTTTATATTGTAGAATAGCCCCGGCGTTGGCCCCGGCCTTTCGGTTGTGACGGCCAACTATTTAATAATCAGTGTTTTACGCTAAGTTCTCTGCTCTTTTTGCGCAGAGAACTTTTTGTTTTCCGCTGTGGATCAATCGCTTAGCTGCCAGGGCCGAGAAGACGGGAAAGGGTGCGTTCTCCCGTTTAAGTACCAGATAGGGGCGTAGGGGAGGGATGATGCAAAAAAAAGCGGGGGAGGCGATGGATATTCAAAAATTTTACTTATATTTGCGGCGTATTGTTGCCGATGTTTGGCTAATATCCGAATATAGTCAGCAATACGGACATATTTGATAAAAGTGTATCGCTTTTATCCTTCATTGGAAATCTGGACAATTTCTAAAACCGAGGGGTAAGCATTCACTCATCACTTGTATGGTTCCTACACTTGCGAGAAGTGTATCCATACTTGTGTGGAGTTTGTTTATTTCGGTTTGGGCAGTCCAGAGCCTCCAGTGGGATAAACGATGAGCTCCACACTTTTTTTGTGTACCCCCGTCTTGGAGTCTCACGGGAAAACGTTGATTGACAAACGTTTAACCAATTAAATATTCTTATCTTATGAGACAAAAAGAACTGTATGCAGCTCCTGAAACAGAGGTGCTGGAGCTCAACATTGAGCAGGCTATCCTGGAAACTAGCCAGACGACTCCCGACACGGGTGACACTTGGACTATGGACTAAACTAAAAAGACTACGATCATGAGAAACTACAATTATATCTTACTCGCAGGCGTAGCCCTTTTCGCCTTTACCGCTTGCAATAAAGAAAACAATCTTGAGGATTCTGCTCAGGTAAACGGGCCGGTTTATGAGACCATCGGTGTAAAGCTTGGTGTTGAATCCAAAGTAACCCTTTCCGGTGGCGGTGCCAAGTCCGCTTTTGAAGAAGGCGACAAAATTGCCGTGTGGACCGAAGCTGATGACTTCCAGACATGTGCGGTTGATGGCAGCGGCGAAATTACCGTGAATATCTCCGGCGGTGCAAGATCCAACTATGCTGTATACTACAATGGCGCTACGGCTCCCACGTATGACGGCACGCTGAGCATCACGCTCCCCGCCAGCTATAATCTTGTTGATGTTTCTGGCACCAAGAACCCTGTTCCCATGGTGGCTAAGAATGTGTCCGGTGACGCCAACGATATGGTTTTCTACGCTGTCGGAGGACTGTTCCGCCTTACCGTCAATAGCATTCCTGCCGACGCGACCGGACTCCTGGTCGATTTCCATGGACACCAGGTTTCTGGCGGCTTTACTGTATCTAATCCCGGAACAACTACTCCCAGCATTGCGACAACAGCAGATAACACCAACGACAAAATTACCGTCACTTTTGCTGCAGGAACAACCGGAGGGAGCGCAACTATCAATATCCCCCTCCCCACGGGTGACTATACCGATGTTAGCGTTACGCCTATTAGCAGTGCGACCAAAGTGTCCTCGACCCGTCATATCAGCGGCGCAAGTTATACAGCGCAGCGCGCACACGGAAAGCAGTTAACCTCAACACTGGTATCATTTACTGTAGATGAGCTGGGAACCAAAGCCGTCATCGCCCCTGGAAATTTAAATGCGGTTATTGGAAGTTATAATGATGTGACCAAAATTGCGACGGCATCTTCCTGGCGTTTTGCGGAGAATCAATACGTTTCTTATGGTAATTTAAGTTTTGCGGAAGACGATATTGTGGATTGTTTTAAGTGGGTTAGTGCCAGCGCAAGCTACGATACGTA
The DNA here is from genome assembly GCA_947302825.1 of uncultured Bacteroidales bacterium. Classification (GTDB taxonomy): domain Bacteria; phylum Bacteroidota; class Bacteroidia; order Bacteroidales; family UBA932; genus Cryptobacteroides. The sequence goes on along the minus strand of CAMYWP010000026.1, from coordinate 6,768 downwards.
TGGCTTGATAAATCGTTCTTTTGGTGGTGATAACAATATCTATTTTGGCCACTATACCTCAGAATCGTTGAAATCCGATTGGGGTTCTGCGCTAATTGGATCATATGAGCCTGGCGACTGGGTGACTCCGTCACATAGCGAAGTGGATTATCTTTTGGATACGCGAACTGTTTCGAACACCTTACATGATGGCGGCCGATATGTTTTCGGGAAAATATATGGAGTGGATGTGAAAGGCATATTCCTTTTCCCGGATAATTATGTTCACCCCGATGGTACAGGTTTCTCATTGCTCCCGAATGATGGTAATCCACAATGGAATACCGCTTCAAACTTTTTTGCTAATGTTGGTTTAGATGGTTGGGCACTGATGGAAGCTGCCGGGGTCGTTTTCATTCCAATTATTATTACGTCAGATAATCATGGGGATTATTGGACTGGAACAAAATCAGATTCCAACGTGGCCCTTGCACATAGAAGAGCTTTTTACCTCTGGGGATGGATTAATAATACAGAAAACGTTGGTGGAGCAAGGGCAGTTCGCCTAATACGAAAAATCGGCTGACTGACTACTTCCATCCCAAGTATTTGCAATGTTAGTCAAGATGTATGGTAAACAATGCAACAGTTAAATAAGAGCATAATAGTAGCTTGTTCTCTAATCTTTGTGGGGGCTTGTCAGGCCGGAAGGCTTGACACCCCCACTTGGGTTGGGGAAGGGTTGCCCGTAGAGATATCGGCAAAAGCTTCTCTAGACACTCGTACCTCACTTACGGACATGGGTGAAATGACCGCCTTTCGTTTTATTGGCGGAGACAGAATTGGTTTCTTTGCAGATGATATCCAAACCAATCTTGCCTTCCAATGTGCGGATGCTGGCGTTGGCTCTTTTACGGGCCGTTTAGAGACTACGACAGAGGAACAAAGAGAGTACCGTTCTTCTATGCGATACTTTGCATATTATCCATATTCCTTGAGTGTGGGGACAGACGCCTCTGTCTTGAAGGGTGCTCTTCCTTCTGCCCAATCGGCTCCTTTTGACAGCAATGCGGATTATTTGGTGGCAGATATGGTTGAGGACGTATATGATATAAATAACTTCCCAAAACTAATATTTACGTTTTCACACCATCTTTTTGCCATAGTCAAACTTTCTATTACCAATTCTTTGGATGAACTAGCGGACGAAAAAATCCTTTCTATTGGGCTTAAAAGCAGCGGAACTACTTTAGCGGGCGCTTTTACTTTTGATATTACCCATCCAGGGAATGAGGTCCTTTTTTCTGCGGAGCCAACGGAGTTGAGCAATGAGGTGATGGTTTGCTACGATGTGTCTGATCGTCCCATTCTAGACGTTGGAAAAACTCATGTTGTCTATGCGGTTGTAAATGCTGCAGACTTTGCCTCAGGCACTTTAAAAATGGCAGTGGAAACAACCAACTATCAATTCTCTATTGAAACGAAGAAGGATGTATCCTTGTTAAAGAATCAAGTAAATGTTTTCCCCACAGTGGATGTTTCTGATAGCGAGAAAGTGCTCCAAAGTTCTAATCATTTCCTGTCCTTCAGTCTATCAGACGGGACTAACGATTATTCGGCATTTGAAATCAACGAAACAGCCGTGTTGATTCACGTGCCTAACTCTACAGATCTCAGTAGCATGACAGCTTATTATACTGTTCGTGACGGGGCTTCAGTAAAAGTAAATGACAGCATACAGATCAGTGGCGTGGGAGAAAGTGATTACCGCGACTTTGGAAACCCGCATAAATATGTTGTCACTGGTGTAGATGGAGAATCTAGAGAGTACACCATTCAAATCTTTAATCTTCCCGTTGTGTTTATTTCAACACCTCTTCCTATCGCGAGCAAAGAAAGGTGGCAAACCAATTGCTCCGTTAGTATATTGGAAGATAATGGAGCTAAAACTGATTACGGAAGTAGTGTTGAAGTTAAGGGGCGAGGCAACACTACATGGGCTGGCGCAAAAAAACCATATACCATAAAACTCAATAAGAAAGCCAGTGTTCTTGGCATGCCAAAAGATAAACGCTGGAACTTCTTAGCCAATTATTATGATAGCTCCGATATCCGTAATGATATTGCCCTTGAGATGGGACGTCGCTCACCTGGCTTAGCATGGACATCGAAAGGTAAATTCGTTGAGCTGATAATGAATGGTGAGTCCATGGGGAATTATTACGTATGTGAGCACATCAAAATATCTTCAGATAGAGTAAACATTAACGAGCAGGACGAGGATGTAGAAGTGACCAAACCTGATGATTTTGATTACACGGGAGGCTATCTGTTGGAATTCGACACTAATTATGACGAGGTAAACAAATTCAAGTCGGCTGTCTGCAACTATCCCATTAACTTAAAAAGTCCTGATTGGGCCGGATATAAAATGGACTATATAACAACTTGGATTAATTCCCTAGAGACAATGCTCTCTGAGGGGGATCCCAAGTATAAGTCCTTACTGGATCTTGACTCTTTTGTGGACTACTGGTTGGTAAGCGAGATTGTCTATAATTTCGAACTCATGCATCCCAAGAGTTGCTATATGTTCAAAGATCGAGATATCTCGCCTATTATAGACAATAAAATACACGCTGGACCTTTATGGGATTTTGACTTTTCCATTCCTATTGATGATAAGACTGTCTGGACGGCGAAAAACAGAATATGGTACTCCTATCTTTTCAATTATCCTGAATTTGTTGACAGGGTTAAAAGGAGGTGGAGTGAACAAAAAGATAGTTATTCGGATGTGGTAGAGACATTTATTCCTGCCATTGCACTGACTGTCAAAAGCTCTGTTGCGCGAGATAAAGGACTCTGGAACAGCAAAATCAACGTCTATGCAGAGTATGATTCCTTGGTTGAGAATATCCAGAGTTTTCTGAGAAATCGGATAGCTTGGATGGATGAGCAAATCAACGCTCTCGTCGTCAACTACAACGACAGTCCCACCGGCAACGAGAACTATAAGGGGCAGGATGATCTGGGGGATGATTTTTGTTTTGGATTTTAACGGATGGAGGATGAGTGTATGAATAAGACAAGATTAATCCTTCGTGGCGTACTGGTAGCTGTATTGGCGTCGGCTCTGTTCTCCTGCGTTAAAGAGAACAGGGAGCCGGAGCAGGACGGCGCGCAGTACGTGACCATTTCCGCCTTCCTGGGTTCGGACCAGCAGGATACCAAGACCTACCTCACCGGCTCCCGCGTGAAGTGGGAGGCCACGGACAGCATCGCCCTCTGGTACGGTACGCTGGGGACCGGTATGGACGGAGAGCCCTATACGGTTTTGTCCATCGACGCCACCGATGCCCGAAAGGCGACGTTCCGGGGCTTTGCTCCGGCACGGGACTGCTACATGGGCGTGTATCCCTATTCGGCCAGCGACGACTGCTCCAAGAAGGGGAAACTTACTGTGACGCTTCCTACCACGCAGCTTGCCACGGCCGGGAGCTTCGGCCCTGGGGCCAATGTGGCGGTAGCGTGCTCGGAGACTACAGACCTTGCGTTCAAGAACGTAGGTGGCCTCATGGCCTTTGGCCTTACGGATGTGGGCGGACATACCATCACGTCCGTGCGCCTGGAAGGGACGGCCCCGCTGTCCGGCCAAGTGGAAATCAAGCAGGCCGACCTGCCGGCCATCACTACCATTACTTCTGGTGTGAACTACGTGGACCTGGTGGGCAGCTTTGCGGAGAAGAACACCTACTATTTCGTGGTGCTGCCGGGCGCGCATACCGGCTTCACGCTTACCTTCACCGACAGCCGGGGCTATACCGCCACGGCGACGAGCAGCTATGCCTTTGAGATAGAGCGCCGGAGCAACAGCTTCATCGCAGATATCACCATCCCGGAAGACCGGTGGGTAGCTCCCGTGGTTGTGCTGGAAGAGAAGGTGGTGCTGAATGAACTGCAGGGTAACGGGCAGAAGTACATTGAGCTGTATAACGCCGGCGAAGGAACGGTATCCCTTGCTGGTTGGACACTGGTTAAGGACGAGGAGTCCCCGGCCAAGTGGACTGGAACCACGGAATCCCTGGATCCCGGAGAGTACCTGGTACTGTACAGTTCCAAGAACAAGAATGCCGATGCGAACCCGGATGGCGCCATCATCTTTGACGCCGGCCTGAGCGCGAAGAAGAACGTACAGGTGGTCCTGAAGAACGCCTCCGGCGAGGTGAAGGATACCTTCCAGCGTGGTGAGAAAGGCTCGGGCTGGGGAGACATAACCCTTGCCGAAAACGTTGCCGCCAGCTTCAGCCGTGTACCGAACGGTACCGGCGACTGGAAGTACGCTGCCCCCACCTGCGGTGCGGTCAACGGCGAGAAGACAGGAACCATCGAGCAGTATCCTGCCGCCAACGGCAGCGTGATCCTGAATGAGCTCAACGGCAATGACAAGTTCATCGAACTGCGGAGCACGGCTACGGACCAGAAGATCTCCCTGGAGGAGATGACCATCCAGAAGGACGGGAAGCTGGTGTGGACGGGTGCGCAGGGTTATGCTATTGAACCCGGCGGCTATGTGCTGCTGTACAGTACGGACGTCATCGGCTCCCACCCGGAGCACGACACTAAACTTACTTTCAGCAGCGGCCTGTCGGCCAAGAAGGTTGTTCGCGTGCAACTCTTCGGCGCAAACGGCACCAGTCTGGACGACTTCAACTACGCCTCCTACAGCGGCACTCCCGCCCCGGCCTCATACGGCCGCAACGCCGACGGCGTATGGTACTACCAGACCGCCACACCGGGCACCGTGAATACGGACGGAACCGACATCGTGACGGGTCTTGCCCCGGCACCGGATCCGGCGCCGTCACCGGACCCTGGCTCAGGGCCGGTGATGGGCGCCACATGGAAGGCCGATATCTTAACGGGAGAAGCCGCAATCGTGGAGGAAATCTCCGGTGTGTGCCTTTCCCAGGGAGGGGACTTCCTGTGGGGAGCCGGTGACAACGGTGCGCTGTGGAAGATTGTTCCCGGAGACGGAACGGCCATGGCTACGCTGCAGATAAGCGGTGACGGAGAAAAGGACCTGGAAGGTATTACAATAGACCCTTCCACCGGAGACCTGTATTTGGGAGGAGAACCCGGAAGCGTATTCAAGTGCGCATCCGCATCCTCTTATGCATCGGTATCGCCTCTGTTTGACGTGGCTCCCGCGGCGGAACTGTCCAACAAGGGAATCGAGGGCATCGCCTGGTATAGGGGCGACCTCTATCTGGGCGCGCAGAACGCCGCCACACTGTGGCAGTATGCGCTGGACGGCACCCAGCTCATGGCCGGTGTGTCGCTGACCACCAAGGCCCCGGCGCTCACTGAGATCGCGGGCTTGTGCTATGACCCCGTGAGCGACCGTCTGTGGGTGGTGGATTCCAAGGCGCTGACGCTCTTTGTGTTCAAGGGCGACCTCTCAGTGCTGGAGGCCAGTTACTACATCGGCGGCTTCGCCACAGAGAACCCAGAGGGAATCTGCGTGGACCGCGCCAACGGCTGTGTGTGGATAGTGGAGGACAGTTCCGCTGGCAAAGCCTCTGTCCTGCACAAAGTCCTCTTTGAGAACCTGTAATTCCTATGATCCGCGTCAGGAACATATCCCTTATTGCCTGCTGCCTGCTGGCGCTTCAGTGCACCGGCAGGCAGGAAGGTATGCCACAGCCCATTCAGTTTTATCTGGACCAGGACTTTGCCCAAGCTACCAAATCTTCGCTGGTGCTGGAGCCTACGCCCATTTTTCCCGAAGGGGAGCAGATGGATACGCTGTGGATAGCAGCCGTGGCAAGGGATATGAAGACAGAGGAGAATCTGACGAAGGGCGTCCCCTATAATTCCGTAACAGGTTTTCCCACGGATAAGAATCTGGGGGTGATTGCGTATACCTATGAGGACGAGGGTGCCAGTTCTAGTTTATGGGAGCTTTATACGGAGGATGATAATAGCCGTACTACGAGTTATGTTTCTGATACGGGACGTTGGATTCCGTCCCCCGACTTGTATTATCCTTCTGGTGAGGGATATATGCGTTTCTTCGCCTTCGGCCCCAAAGATGCATCCATAACGGGAGTCTCAGCGAGCGCCGGCGCCGGCCCAACCCTTTCTTATACTGTTCCGGATTATACTGATCCAGATAACATATTTAATCAGCATGGTCTCCTGGTGGCCACGCCTGACGAGCAGAGTTATCCGCCAAATCTGGGAACAATAAGTGTACCGCTTAACATGACGCACGTTCTGTCCGGAGTACGTTTTGCCGTGGATAATGTCTTGAAATTAATTTCCATCGAAGTTTCAGGAGTATATGATCAGGGCAAATATGATGTGCTGGGTGGGAGTTGGTCCAACTTCAACAAGTCGGGTGGGGGCTCTCCCTCCTATAACATTTCCATCTCCAACTATGGGACAGACATGGTTGTCTGGAATGCTGTAATGGATGCTCCGGCACCCAAACATACACTTATGATGGTTCCTCAACTTCTTCCAGCCGGGGCACGAATTACCGTGCAGTTGGATGGTGAAGCTACTCCGCGTGTTTTTAATGTTGCCGGGCAGATATGGGAGAAGGGGAAAGAGGTGACTTATATTGTTGTTGCCAGGCGAGAATACGTTAGTTTGCTTACAGCCGAAGAATGGACCTGGGATTAACCCGCCCCGCCCCCACCGCTCATTGACATACTGTTTACCGCTGTCAACTGTCGCAGGTCCGTGTTTTGGGGCTTACCTGCGACGGAGAAAGGCCATAGG
>CAMYWP010000025.1 GCA_947302825.1 uncultured Bacteroidales bacterium | reverse complement strand
CAGGCGCAGCTTGCCGGGCGTCTGGACAATATTGAGCCGATACAGGGGGCCGGAAAGGTCGAAGGGCTGCATGAAGGCATCCTTCAGGGCCTCGTAGTCTTCTTCGTTGCGGAGCTTGACGGACGGGATTTCCAGGTCCGGCGTTCCGGGTACCAGATACACCTTGCCGTCCTTCTGTTCCAGGCGGCCGGTGACTCCGGGATGCGCCTCCAGGATGGCCAGCAGAGCCTTTTTCAGGGCCGATACCTGCGTTCCTTCGGGGAAGGTGAGGATGAACGGCAGGTTGTAGGCCGTGGAGGAAGGATTCTTGACGCAGTCAAGATACAGTCCGGTTTGTTGGAAGGTGAGTTCCTGAGGCTCATCTTCCGTGTTTTCCGGAGCGGCCTCCTGGGTTTTATCCTTGGTAAGTAAGATGTTAAGGATATCATTTTCAATGCTTTGCAGGCTGGCAGTCTTGGCAAAGCTGTTCATGTCCGGTTCCAGACCGTAGCGTTTGTACAGCTCGGTGGCCAGGCGAAGGGCTCCCAGCGAGGAAAGGCCGCTGTAATACAGAGGGTCTGTGATGCCGAAGCCGCCAATTCCCACGCTTTCCTTGATAATGTCGCTGATTTCCTTTTCCAGCACGTTGAGCGGGGCCACGTGTCCCTCCTGCTTGTGCTCCTGCGGTTCCGGTTTGGGCAGGGCCTTCACGTCCACCTTCTGGTTCACGTTCAGGGGAATGGCCTCTATCTGCATGGTAACCGCCGGCACCATGTACGGCGGTTTCTTGCTGGCGATGAATTCGTCCAGTTCCTGGATATTGATTTCCTTGGGGCTCACGATGTAAGCCGCCAGGAACTTGCCGGCGCCCACGCCGGGCTCGTCAAAGGCCTGCACCGTAACATCCTTGATGTCCGGGAATTCACGGATGATGGCTTCCACTTCCTTGAGCTCGATGCGGAAGCCGCGGATCTTGACCTGGCCGTCCTTTCGGCCCATAAATTCTATCTTTCCGTCTTCCCTCTCGCGGACGATGTCTCCGGTGCGGTAGGCGGTAGCGTAATTTGGATCCTCGTCAAAGGGGTTTTTCACAAAGACCTCGGCAGTTTTGTCGGGCCTGTTGAGGTAACCCAGGCCCACCTGCGTACCGGTAATCCAGAGTTCTCCCGGCTCTCCCTTGGGAACCTGCTTGCCGTCTTTGACAATGTAGACCTTGATGTCCTTCATCGGCCGGCCGATGGGGATGTTCTCTTCCTGCTTTTTCACCTCTTCGTACACCACGTAGCAGATGGTTTCCGTGGGGCCGTAGCAGTTGAACAGGCGGTAGTGTGGCAGCGGGAAGCTGGACATCTTTTCTCCGCCGGTATACAGGGTCTTGAGGCCCTTGCAGTCCGGATAGTTGATGGCGAACTGGGTGGCCACCTGGGTGGTCATAAAGCAGCAGGAGATGCCGTTGGCTTCGAAGAAATCGTGCAGGGCAGGGAGATTGAGCCGGATTTTTTCCGGAATCACGTACAGGGTGCTGCCGTTGATGAGGGCGCTGTACAAGTCCGACACAAAGGCATCGAAACCAAAGCTGGCATAGGCCGATACGTGGGAGTTCTGATCCAGGCCCATCAGTTCGCTGTGGTGGCTGCAGTAAGCGTAAATGTTTCTGTGGCAGAGCATGCAGCCCTTGGGCGTGCCGGTGGTACCGCTGGTGTACAGCAGGATAAAGAGATCTTCCGGCTTGGGTTGCGGGGCCTTGGGTGCTCCGGGGTGCAGTTTCCGGATATCGCTGGTCTTAATCACCGGTCCTTTGTATTCCTTCAAGATGGGCAGGAGCTCTTCATCGGCCACCAGCATCTTGGCGTCGGCGTCCTTCATCATGAATTCCAGGCGCTCTGGCGGGTACGAAGGGTCCAGCGGGAGATAGGCGCAGCCGGCCTTGAGGGCGCCCAGCGGGGCCAGCATCATATATTCGTTGCGACCCAGCATGATACCCACCACGCTCTTGGGGGGAACCTGGGATTCGATATAGGCAGCAAGGTTGTCAGTGAGCTGGTCCACTTCTGCGTAGGTGAGCCGGACATTTTCGTAAACCAATGCGATGTTCTCCGGATGGGCCTTCGCCTGCTGGCTAAAGGCCTCGAGAACGGTTTTACAAGAAGCTGGATTCATCGTTTTTAGTGTTTATTCTTACAAATTTATAATTTTCATCCGAATAATACTATGTTTTGAGTTGTCAAAAACAAATGATAACTTTACAGTTTGATATTTAGCGCCTATGGATTCGTCAAAAAAAGGCTGGATGTCCCGTATAGGAATCGTGGTCATCGCCGCTGTCATGGTGGAGCTTATTTCCATCATGCAATATGAACGCATCCGTGGAATCATGAAGGAAGAGATGGAAATGCGAAGCCGTCTTGCCGTTAATACGAGGGCCCAAACCATCGAACACGCGCTGGATCTGGCAGAGACCACCATGCGGGAGAATTTGTGGGACGTCAGGAGCAGCATGGCACATCCGGATTCGATCTTTCCGGCCATGGTCCGTCTTATCAATGACAATCCGCTTGTTGTTGGCGGCTGTTTGGCTTTATCGCCCGATTATTATCCCTCCAAAGGCCGACTTTTCGAGCCTTATGCCGTCAAGCAGGAGGACGGCACCATCACGGTAAGCCAGATTGCCGGTCCGGAGCACGATTATACGCAGAACGAGGAATACATCTGGGTGTTGGAACACAGGACGCCCAGTTGGACCGACCCTTATTCCTATGGACCGGACTCCCTGGACTTCGCCACGTACTCCTACCCGATCATGGACTCCAAGGGCGAGATTATTGCCGTCTGTGGTATAGACATCGACCTTTCCTGGTTGGGAGATACGCTTAACACCCACCAGCCTTCTCCTTCCTCCTTCGCCATCATGCTCACCCAGGAGGGCGAATTAGTCACCGGGCCGTCTGAGAGCCGTATTCCCCCTTCGCGGGTGGAAGAGGCGGTCTCTTTCGTGAACGGAGAGCTGCCCGATTCGGCCAACGTCGATTTTGAAATTACGAAAACCAAGCTAAGAAAAGACCCTCATTGGCAGGTGGTAGAGGTGTACCGTCCTGAAGACGCCTTTGCCCGAATGCGCAAGATGCGCGCCCAACAGACGTGGCTCATTCTAATCGGCCTGCTCATCATGTATTTCATGATAGCCCGTTTTGCCCGCAATGAGAAAAAACTGCGGCAGGCATCGGAAGAGCAGGCGCGCATGGGGGGCGAGCTTGCGGTGGCCAGCCGTATCCAGCAGGAAATGCTGCCCAAGGTGTTCCCTTCGTATGTTTATGGCACCCTGGAGCCAGCCAGGGAGGTGGGTGGCGACCTTTTCGACTTCTTTGTCCGCGACGGCAAGCTCTTCTTCTGCATTGGCGATGTGAGCGGAAAGGGCGTCCCGGCGGCTATGCTCATGTCCATGATCCGTTCGCTTTTCCGGCTTTTGTCGCAAAAGCAGGAAAGCCCCTCAAAAATTCTGACTACGCTCAACAACGAACTGTGTCGCGGTAACGACACCAACATGTTCATCACCTTCTTCATGGGCTGCCTGGATTTGTATTCCGGGGTGTTGCGCTTTGGGAATGCCGGTCACGACAAGCCTTTCCTGGTATCGGAGGATATCACGCTGCTGCCCACGAAATCCAATCTGCCTCTGGGCGTTTTCCCCAATACATCTTATGAAGACCAAACTCTGGAGTTGGTACATGGAACCACCCTGTTCCTGTATACGGATGGTCTTACCGAGGCCAAGAACGAAGAGCGCAAACAGTTTGAACGCAGCGGCGTAATCAAGGTCCTGCGTACTTTCATGGCCGATAAAAACGCCTCTCTGGAAAAGCTGGTCTCTTCCATGAGCCAGGCCGCCCATCGCTTCGCCGGCAACGCACCCCAGAGCGATGACCTTACTATGCTGGCTGTCCGCTTTTCCCCGGAAAACGTGCTGCACGAAGAGATTGTGCTCCAGAATAACGTAGAGGAAGTCACGCGTCTCAGTGCGTTTGTGAAGGACTTTCTGGGTAAACTGGAGATGGACAGGAAAGTGGCCGCCGGGCTGCGTCTGGCACTGGAAGAAACGGCCGTGAACGTGATCAACTACGCCTATCCCGAAGGGGAGACCGGAAGCCTGACCATCCTGGCCGATACCAATCATCAGGAGGTCCGCTTTACGCTTATCGACAGTGGCATGCCCTTTGATCCCACCACGGTCCTGGAGGCCGATACCACCCTGGATGCCCAGAACCGACCCATCGGTGGATTGGGTGTCCTGCTTACCCGCCGTTTGACAGATTCCATTTCCTATTCCCGCGTGGAAGGACAAAATGTATTAACTTTAACTAAATCCATATCATGATTACATCCATTAAAGAAGTAGACGAAAAGATCATTGCAACCCTGTCCGGAGAACTGGATACCGCTGCTGCCCAGGAAGCAGAAAAAACCCTTGCTCCCCTTCTTGACAGCAAAGGGAAGGATATCGTGATTGATTGCACGGACCTGGAGTATATCTCCTCCAGCGGTCTCCGCGTGCTTCTCAGCATCCTGAAACAGGCCAAATCCGTGGGATCCAAGGTTACGCTGAAAAACGTGAATGATGTCATCCGCGATGTGCTGGACCTGACCGGTTTCATCTCCATTTTTGATTTCGAATAAGATGGTATCCTATTATACCGAAGACACCTCCTTTGCCTTCAAGGAGAAGCGCCTCACGTCCCGCTGGCTCAAGTTTGTGGCCGAGAGTGAGGCCAAGCGTCTCGGTGATGTTGCGGTTATATTTTGTTCCGATAATTATATTCTGGATGTCAATATAAAATATCTGCAACACGATTATTACACCGATATCATCACCTTCGATTACTGCGAGGGAAACCGTCTCTCCGGAGACCTTTTCATCTCCATAGATTCCGTCCGGGAAAACGCCAGTTTTTACGGGACGGAATTCGCCGATGAACTCAACCGTGTCATCGTTCACGGCCTGCTTCATCTGATCGGCTACGACGATCACAGTGAGGCCGATATTGCCGTGATGCGGGCGAAAGAGAATTATTACCTGTCGCAGCGCGGCCTAATATGAACAATCGCTTCGACGTCATTGTAGTGGGGGGCGGCCATGCCGGCTGTGAAGCGGCCATGGCGGCGGCTAACCTGGGCTCTTCCGTCCTGCTGCTCACACCGGATCTGAACGGTCTGGCCAAGATGAGTTGCAACCCTGCGGTGGGTGGCATTGCCAAAGGCCAGATTGTCCGCGAGGTGGATGCCCTGGGCGGATACTCCGGTCTGGTGACCGATGCCGCCACCTTGCAGTTCCGGATGCTGAACCGCTCCAAGGGGCCGGCCATGTGGAGTCCGCGTGCCCAATGCGATAAACCGCTCTTTTCCGCTACCTGGCTTTCTTTCCTGCTAAGTAATTCAAACATAAGCATTTACGCGGATTTTGCGGCTAATTTTCTCTTTGAGAATCAAAAAATTACGGCCGTCTGTACGGTAACAGGGGCAATTTTTTATGCTCGGGCTGTTGTTTTGACCGCCGGAACCTTCCTGAACGGACGGATGTTCATCGGCGAGCATTCCTTCGAAGGAGGGCGTATCGGAGAGAAAGCCTCTTATGGAATTTCCGAACAACTGGCTTCATTGGGAATTCCCACGGCCCGTATGAAGACCGGTACCCCGCCGCGCATCGATTTCCGCTCGGTGGATACCTCCCGCCTGCAGCGGCAAGCCGGCGATCCTCAGCCGGAGCGCTTTTCTTTCCTGGATATCCCTTCGGCTGTCCAGAACGGTGGAGAGCAGATGGACTGCTATTTGCTGCACACCAACGAGCAGGTTCACGACATTTTGCGTACGGGTTTTGACCGCTCTCCCCTCTTTACAGGCCGGATTCACGGCAAGGGACCGCGCTATTGTCCCAGCATTGAAGACAAGCTTCGCACATTCTCGGACAAGGATTCCCATCAGCTTTTCCTGGAGCCAGAGGGGCGCCATTCGCCGGAATACTATCTTCAGGGCTTCTCTTCTTCCCTTCCTCTGGAAGTACAGTTAGAGGCCTTACACGCTATTGAGGGACTGGAAAACGCCGTGGTATTTAAGCCTGCCTACGCAGTAGAATACGATTATTTCGATCCTCAATACTTGCATTATTCGCTTAGCTCCAAAGTAGTAGACAACCTCTTCCTGGCGGGTCAGGTGAACGGTACTACTGGATATGAAGAGGCCGCTGCGCAAGGAATCATGGCTGGCATCAATGCGCATTTATGGCTTTCTGAGAAGGATGCGCTGGTACTTCGCCGGGATCAGGCTTACATTGGCGTGCTTATCGATGACCTCATTAACAAGGGTGTAGATGAGCCTTACCGTATGTTTACCTCTCGTGCGGAGTATCGAATTCTGCTACGCCAGGACAATGCCGATTTCCGCTTGACGGCGCTTTCTCACAATCTGGGATTGGCTTCAGAGGCACGCTACGCGGCCGTTATGCGTAAACAGGAGGCTGTAGAGGCCCTTTCTACTTTCTGCTCGAATACCAAGTTGAAGCCTGAAATTGCTAATTCTTATTTAGAATCTATTGGCTCCACCCCCCTCTCGGAATCCAAACATATTTCTGATTTGGTTGCTCGTCCAGAGATTTCCCTCTCCGAAATCCTCCAAATTGTTCCACGTGGAACAAAACAGAGATCCTTCGTCGCTTCCGCTCCTCAGGATGACAGTTGTTCTTCTTGTCATTCTGAGCGAAGCGAAGAATCTCCGTTCACTGAAGAAGTAATAACCTCGGTAGAAGTGGCCATAAAGTATGCTGGATATATTGAAAGGGAGAAATTACAGGCCGAAAAGAACAATAGACTGGAGTATATTCGCATTCCTTCGGGCTTTGATTTCGATCAAATCCATGCGCTGTCCATCGAATGCAGACAGAAATTGAAAAGATATAAGCCCGAGACTATTGCTCAGGCTTCAAGAATTTCCGGGGTCTCCCCCGCCGATATTTCCGTTTTACTGGTCTATTTCGGCCGCTAATCGCGTTCCACGTAGAACGACTACAGCCGCTTCAGGGCGGCTTTTATAATGTCTTCTACCTTGGCGTTGGGGTTTTCCTTCAGGATGGACGGCATCACTTTGGCGATGTTTGCCTTGGTGAAGCCCAGCATGGTAAGGGCCGTGGTGGCTTCATCGGCCAGGGCCGATTGATCAGCTTTTCCAAAGATAGTAGTATCGGCGCCCTCCCCTTTCACGATCTTGTCTTTTAGCTCCAAAACCAGCCTCTGGGCGCTCTTAAGGCCGATTCCTTTCACGCTCTTGAGCTTGTTTACATTCTCTGCCAGGATAGCCTGACGGATCTCTTCCGAGGTAAGGGCCGACAACATCATACGGGCCGACGCAACGCCAATTCCGGAGACGCCGATGAGCAGACGGAAGAGCTCACGCTCGTCTTTGGTGGCGAAGCCGAAAAACAGTTCTTCGTCTTCCCGGAGATAATGATGGATGTAGGCTACCACCTGGTTTTGCGGCTGGAAGACCTCATAGGTTTGCAGGGAAATAAGGATGCTATATCCAATCCCGTGGTTCTCCAGAATGAGCTCCGTGGGCGTCAGTTCAATGATTTGTCCTTTAATATAGTCTATCATATATATTGTAAATATATTTACAAAAATATGTAAATTTGCACACTTATCCAAAGCCCATGTTAGAAGAGATCCGCAGTCAGTTTCCGGCCCTTTCCGCGCGCGTGTACGGAAAGCCGCTGGTGTATCTGGACAACGCCGCTACCGCCCAGCGTCCGCTGTCGGTAACGGAAAGCTGGATGCAACTGACCCAGGAAAAGAATGCGAACATTCATCGGGCCGTCCACTATCTGGCAGGCGTTGCCACCGAAGCATATGAAGACACTCGGGAACAGGTGCGCCGTTTCTTGAATGCCGACAGCCGGGAGGAGATCATTTTTACCTCGGGCGCAACGGCAGCCGTGAACCTGGTGGCTTTCTCTTTCGGCGAGGCTTTTGTCCACGAAGGAGACGAAGTGGTGGTTTCCGTAGCCGAACACCACTCCAACCTGGTTCCCTGGCAGATGCTTTGTGAGCGCAAAAAAGCCACGCTTAAAGTGCTTGACATTGACGAAAATGGTGTCCTGTGCTGCGAGACTTTAGAAAAACAGCTTTCTGAGCGCACCAAAATTGTAGCTATCTCTCACATTTCCAATGTGTTAGGTCTTGTAAACCCTGTGCGGGAATTGGTGTCTGTTTGCCATCGTCATGGTGTTCCGGTGCTGGTGGATGGTGCGCAGGGCGTAGTTCACGAAACCGTGGACGTTCAGGCGCTGGATTGCGACTTCTATGTTTTCTCCGGACATAAGATTTATGCCGCTACCGGAACCGGCGTGCTGTATGGAAAGAAGCAGTGGCTGGAGGCCGTGCCTCCTTATATGAGCGGCGGCGAGATGATCGGCACCGTGAGTTTTGAAAAAACCACCTTCGCTCCCCTGCCTCAAAAATTCGAAGCCGGAACGCAAAACTTCAACGCCGTCCCTACCCTCTCCCCTGCTCTGGATTTTGCCCGCGCCTGTCGCGAAGATTCCGCCGTGCAGCGGGAGCAATCGGCTATCCTTTCCTATGTCTATGAGAAGCTGGCGGCCGATCCCAGGATCACGTTATACGGTACCTCGCGGGAAACCAAGATTCCGCTCTTCTCCTTCTCTGTGGATGGTGCCCATCATGAGGATCTGGCCCTGATTTTGGATAAGATGGGTGTGGCCGTACGTTCCGGGCAGATGTGCGCCGAACCGTTGATGAACCGTCTGGGCGTCACGGGCTTATTAAGAGCATCCTTCGCCCCCTACAACACCCTGGAAGAGGCCGAATACTTCATCAAATGCCTGGACAAGGCCATAAATATGTTGGTATGACACTGGAAGAAAAGAAACAGCAGGTCATCGAGGATTTTTCCTTGTACGACGAATGGCTGGACAAATACGAATATTTGATTGAACTGGGGAAATCCCTGGCGCCGTTCCCGGAGGGGAAAAAGACCGAAGACCGCCTCATAAAGGGTTGTCAATCACGCGTTTGGCTGGACAGTGAACTGCGCGATGGCCGCCTGTATTTCTCGGCCGACAGCGACGCCATCATCACCAAGGGCATCATTTCGCTGCTCATCGACGTGTATTCCGGCCGTACGCCGGAAGAGATTGCGGCAGATGATTTTGGCTTCGTGGCCGATATCGGCCTGAAGGAGAACCTCTCCCCCACCCGCGCCAACGGCCTGGTGTCCATGATTGAAACCATTAAGAACGTGGCAGAGAATGGCAGATAAATCCGTATTAACTGCAGAGGATGTGAAGGAGTTGCAGCCCCTTTACGCGGCCGTAATATCGGCCCTGAAGGAGGTCTACGACCCCGAAATCCCTGTCAATATCTACGACCTGGGCCTCATTTATGAGCTCACCATCAACAAGGAGCACGAAGTTTCCATTCTCATGACCTTTACTGCCCCCAATTGCCCCATGGCCGATCAAGTGATGGCAGAGGTCCAACAGGGCGTGGAAGAAGTTCCGGGCGTGACCAAATGCACCATCGAGCTCACTTTTGAGCCCCAGTGGGACCGCAGCATGCTCTCCGAAGAAGCCCGCGTGGAACTGGGCCTGGACTACGAAGAGGACGATTACAGTAAACTGAACGACTAAGTGGAAAGGGTAGATGTTTTTCTGGGGCTGGGCTCCAATCTGGGCGACCGCGACTTGAATCTGCTACGGGCCATGAACCTGCTGGACCAGGCTTTCGGTATGCATCCGGAACGTATTTCCCGGATTGTGGAAACGCCCGCCTGGGGCTTCGAGGGCCCGGATTTCCTGAACCTCTGCGTGCTGTATCGGCCCGTCCGGAAAGGGACGCCGGAGGGGCATGCCACAGAGATTCTCCGCCAGGTAAAAGAGATTGAAAAGGCACTGGGAAGGACCCAGGAGCCGCTTTTTGATGCTAACGGCCAGCGCATTTACCACAACCGCATCATAGACATCGACATCCTTTTGTACGGAACGGAAAGAGTTCAAACAGAGGAACTTACTGTCCCCCATCCTTTGATCGGCCAACGGGATTTTGTGAAAAAGCCCCTGCTGGAAATCTCGAAACCCGCTGTACGCGAAGCGTTTCCCGAAATATTTGAGTAAATTTGCAGACTATTGGAAAATATAAAGTATTATCAATATGACTCAAGACGAATTATTTAAGGTACTGGTAGCCCATTGCAAGGAATACGGGTTCATTTTCCCGTCCAGCGAGATTTATGACGGCCTGGCCGCCGTGTACGACTACGGCCAGATGGGCGTTCAGCTTAAGAACAACATCAAGAATTACTGGTGGGAAGCCATGACCCGCCTGAACGAGAACATCGTGGGCATCGACTCCGCCATTTTCATGCATCCCCGCATTTGGGAAGCCTCCGGTCACGTGGGCGCTTTCAACGATCCCCTCATCGACAACAAGGATTCCAAGAAGCGTTATCGTGCCGATGTTCTGATTGAGGACTATCTGGGCAAGATCGAGGAAAAGATTGAGAAGGAAGTGGCCAAGGGCCGCAAGAAGTTTGGCGACGCCTTCGACGAGGCCCAGTTCCGCGCCACCAACCCCAACGTGCTGCGCGAAAAGGCCAAGTGGGACGAGGTACACAATCGTTACGTGGCCGCTGAGAAAGCTAACGATTTTGCTGAATATCGGCAAATAATTATCGATTGTGGGATCGTTTGCCCTATTTCTGGAACTTGCAACTGGACGGATGTGCGCCAGTTCAACCTCATGTTCTCCACCTCCATGGGCTCCACCGCCGACGGTGCCAACCTCATCTATCTGCGTCCGGAAACTGCACAGGGCATCTTCGTGAACTACCTGAACGTGCAGAAGACCGGCCGTATGAAGATTCCTTTCGGTATCGCCCAGATCGGCAAGGCTTTCCGCAACGAGATCGTGGCCCGTCAGTTCATCTTCCGCATGCGTGAGTTCGAACAGATGGAAATGCAGTTCTTCATCAAGCCTGGAACGGAACTGGATTGGTTCAAAAAGTGGAAGGAAACCCGCATGAAATGGCACGTGAACCTGGGAATGGGGGCCGAAAACTACCGCTTCCACGACCATGAGAAGCTGGCCCACTATGCCAACGCCGCCACGGATATCGAATTCAACTTCCCGTTCGGCTTCAAGGAGCTGGAAGGCATCCACAGCCGCACCAACTTCGACCTGGGCAACCACCAGAAGTTCTCCGGCAAGAAGATCGAATACTTTGATCCCGAGGAGAATACCTCCTATACTCCTTATGTGATTGAGACCTCCATCGGCGTAGACCGTATGTGCCTGGCCGTGCTGGCCCACTCCTATACCGTGGAGAAACTGGAGAACGGCGAAGAGCGCGTGGTGATGAAGATTCCCGCCCCGCTGGCCCCCATCAAGGTGGCCGTGATGCCGCTGGTGAAAAAGGACGGTCTGCCGGAGCTGGCCCAGAAGGTGGTGGACGAACTCAAGTACGATTTCTCCTACCAGTACGACGAAAAAGACTCCATCGGCAAGCGTTATCGCCGTCAGGATGCTATCGGTACGCCTTTCTGCGTGACCGTGGACCACGATTCTCTGAACGACGGCTGCGTCACCGTGCGCGACCGCGACAACATGACCCAGGAGCGCGTGAAGATCGAAGATCTCCGCGCCCTCATTGACAAGAAGGTCTCCCTCACCAACCTCCTCAGGAACCTGTAATTGATGCGGAAGCTTCTGATATTATGCATTTTAGCTATTCTCCCGATTGCTTGCAGCCGGGAGAATGCTATTTTGCGGAAAGCTTCCGCCAACCTCTCCGCAGACCCCGAAGGAACCCTGTACCTGCTGGACAGCCTGGACAGGAACTCCTTGTCGGAGCGGGGGAAAGCCACCTACGACTATCTTACGGCCTACAGCTTCTACCGGACGTATTATTTTCTGGATGATGCGTCGGAAGCCGCTCTGCAGCGGGCCTGTTTCTATTTCGAGAAAAACGGCCCGGCCGTGGACCGGATGCGCGCCTGGGAACTGATGGGAACGGTACAGACTGCTACCAACCGCTACGACAGCGGCCTGGTTTCCTTCCTGAAGGCCGAACAAGTTGCGCGTTCCATCGAAAAGGCCCGTGTAAGGACCTGGGGGCTGTTATTTTTGGTGGTGGCCGTACTCTCCACCTTGTTGCTTTACCTTTGGGCCCGAAAGGCGCAGACAGAGAAACAGCTGCTGCTGGAAAGGGAAGAGAACGACAGGGTTATGTCCATCGCTGAAGATCTCCAAGCCCGTTTGAGCCTCTTGCAGGGTACGAAGAAAGGAAACGGATCCGCCGATATCGGCCTGGATATGCTGGACCGCCTGTGCGAGCAATATTATATCTATGAAGGGACTTCTTCGCTGCAGCCCAAGATTTTGAAAGAAGTCCGTTCCCTGGTAGAAGGACTTAGGGCCGATGAAAAGGTCCAGAAGAACCTGGAGCAGTCGCTGAACGATTCCCGCGACAATGTGATGAAACGCCTCAGGGCGGCTTGTCCCAAATGGAAGGAGGAAGATTACCTGCTTTACATGTTCACGGTGGCCGGTTTCTCGTCCACAACCATTTCCACTTTGCTGGAAAAAGACAAGCCCTACGTATATAATCGCGTTTACCGTCTGAAGGAGCGCCTTAGGGCCTTAGACTCTCCCGACCGGGATTTTCTTTTGTTCCAGTTAGAGAAATAAGTCTTAGGATACGCTGTTAGTCGTTTGTAAATCAGCTGTTTAAAGCGGGCGCTTTGCGAGATTTAGCAGAGCGCCCGTTATTGAAATCGGCCTTTTTTGACCGTAATTTTGCAACAGTTCCGGAACCGAATGTTGAACCTTAAAACAGTTGCATGATGGAAATCAAGAAAAGCAGCCGAGTCAGTCTGGAGAACAAAAGACTGCTCTTTATTGAAGCGGGATTGGCCATAGCCCTGGCTGTGGTTTACCTTTTAATGGAATGGTCGGTTCAAGCACAGCCCGTTGCTTTACTGGCCGATAATACCCGTCTGGCAGAAGACGATGATATTCTTGTAGTCCAGTTGAATACGCCGCCTCCTCCGCCCGCTGTGCCGGAAATCCCGCCGCTATTTTCCGATGATCTGGAGATTGTCGATGACAGTATCGAACTGGACATGGATTTCACAGACCTCACAGAAGAGAATGGGCAGGGACTCGCTATTCTTCCTTATCTCGATGTGAAAGTGGTAGAAGAAGATGATGAGGACGAGGTTCTCCCTATGGTAGTGGTAGAGACCAAACCGTCCTTCAACGGCGGCGACGCCAACGAATTCTCCAAGTGGGTGAACAGCCGGCTGGTGTATCCGGAAAAGGCCCGCGAGCTGGGTCTTCAGGGCAGGGTGACGCTGCAGTTCACCATCGGGACCGACGGCCGTGTTTCCGCCGTCAAAGTACTGAAAGGGGCCGATCCCCTTCTGGACGAAGAAGCCGTCCGGGTGGTATCTTCCTCGCCCCAATGGACTCCTGGAAAGCAACGTGACAGAGCCGTAAAAGTCTCTTACACTTTCCCTGTAATCTTCCGTTTGAAGTAGTGGAAAAACGTACAAAAACGATGGTAAACGGCAAAGTGCGAGTTATTGATTTAAGGGTATATTTATAAATAGCTGATAATCAGCGCTTTGAAAAACAGCCCTGCGAGATTCTTTTTACGAAAATATTTTGCCTGTTCAGAAACCCTGTCTATCTTTGCATCGGTGAAAAAAGTGACAATTAAACTTTAAACGCAATAATTATGGAAATCAAGAAATCCCCCAAAGCCAGCCTTGAAAACAAGCGCCTGCTCTTTACGGAGATCGGTCTTGTGGTAGCCCTCTTAATTGTTTATCTGGGCTTCAACTGGTCCTCCAAAGATGCCACCGTGGCTGTCCTGGAAGACACCACCCAGGTGATCGTGGAAGAAGAAATGGTAGCCATCCAGAACGAACTTCCCCCGCCCCCGCCGGAGGCTCCGTCCATCCCCGTCCTCAGCGACCAGATCGACATCGTGGACGATGACATCAAGCTGGACGACGACCTTTTCATGAACCTGGAAGAGAACAACCAGGCCGTGGAAATCCAGGAATATAAGGAAGCTGTTGTGGAGGAAGAGGAAGTGGAAGAAGAGGCCATCCCGTTCCAGCTCGTGGAACAGAAGCCTTCCTTCAACGGCGGCGACGCCAACGAATTCTCCAAGTGGGTGAACTCCCGTCTGGTTTATCCGGAAATCGCCAAGGAGAACGGTGTGCAGGGTCGTGTTACCCTCCAGTTCACCGTGGAGGCCGATGGCCGCGTAACCAACGTGAAGGTGCTCCGTGGCGTGGATGAATCCCTGGATAAGGAAGCCGTCCGCGTGGTGTCCAGCTCCCCCAAGTGGAAGCCCGGCAAGCAGCGTGACCGCGCCGTAAAGGTGACCTACACCTTCCCCGTGATTTTCCAGCTCCGCTAAGGGGCCGCCTATGGCAGAATCCTTTTCTGAAATTGGCAGAATCGAGGCGATAGACCAGCTCTATCGCCTTTCTGCGTATTCTCCGGTCCCCGGTCTCAGCTACTCTTCCCAGAAGGGTGGCAAGGTGACCACCGCCTCCCGCATGTACCTGGAAGGGATAGACTTCAATCTGGTCTATTTCCCGCTGAAGCACCTGGGTTACAAGAGCGTAGTGGGCGTAGTAGGGGAGTTGTACGCTGCTCTGGCGCACCCTAAGCTCCTGAGCGTGGTGGTGGGCGTATCGGCCAAACTGGATTTCCCGCAAATCAAGGAGCTTTGGATGGGCATTACCGTTGCGGCCAAGGAGCATGGCTTCGAGGCCGTGGCGCTGGACCTGCAGCCCTCGAACAATGGCCTGTATCTGTCGTTGTCGGCCACGGGGGAGTGCTCGCTGCTTACGGATAAACGCCGGCTGGCGGCCCATTCCAAGGACCTGATCTGCGTTTCCGGCAGCCTGGGCGCCGCTTTCCTGGGCCTGCAGGTGCTGGAGCGCGGCCTTAAGGAGTTCCAGGACAAGGGAACGCAGCCGGACATGAGCCAGTACAAGATGCTGGTAGGGGATTATCTAAGGCCCGAATTGGACGCCTCTGTGGTCTCCCGCCTGGAAGAAGAGGAAATCTATCCTTCCTACGCTTACTTTGTCACACGCGGCCTTTCTGATGCCTTAAAACGCCTGTCGCGCGACAGCGGCCTGGGCGCCAAGGTATACGCCGATAAGATTCCCTTCGAGGGCAACAGCTTCCAGCTGGGCAAGGAACTGGACATGGATCCGGTATCGGCTGCCATGAACGGCGGCGACGACTGCCGTCTGCTGTTGGTAGTGCCCATCCTGCATCTGGAGAAGTTCCGGCGCGAATTCCAGACCTTCGACATCATCGGCCACTTGGCACAGCCCGAAGTTGGCACGGTTTTGGTTACTCCGGAGGGCGTTGAATTCCCGGTCAAAGCCCAAGGCTGGCCGGAAACCGAAGACAATGAATAAAACAGTTTATACCATGAGAAAACTCGTATCCATCGTGGCCCTTGCAGTGGCCTTCAGCGTATCGGCCAGCGCACAAGGTGGCCTCACTGACCTTTTGGGCGGGGACAAAACCGCTTCCGCCCTGGGCAACATCCTTTCAGGCATAGCCGGGACGGTGTATTCCTCGCCGGTAACCCTGGACGGCAACTATATCTATAACGGTATCGCCATTTCGGCCACCAGTTCCGAAGGGGGAGTGCTCACCAACCTGGCAGGCACCGCCGTCACCGCCGGTTTAGAAACCAAGGCCGATGAATACCTGGCCAAGGTGGGCGTCAAACCCGGCGCCCTGAAATGGACTTTCAATGCGGCCGACAAGACCTTTGCGGTTTCCGTCGGCTCCATCTCCATTCCCGGCACCTATAAGGTGGGCAACGGCGAACGCACCGTAACGCTCACTTTCGGTAAATCCTTCCAGTTCCTGAGCATGACCGGAACTCTGGAATCCTCTTCCGGCGGTGCTCGGATGCTCTTTACGGCCGATAAAGCCATGGCTTTCCTGAAGAAGCTGGCCTCCACGCTGGGACAGTCTTCCTCCTCCATCGCAGGCATCGCCAACCTGGCCAACGGCTACGACAACTACCGCATAGGCTTTAAGCTGGCGAAATAAGTGCCGTGGAGCTAAGCTCCTGTTGCTGAGGCAGTTATTAAAAATCGATTATACCATTCAGTATAATCGATTTTTTGTAAACGGCTGTTCGTCAAACACTTATCTCCACGCCCGCCTTATTTCTTCAGTATCTCATACTGATCGATACCGATGCGATGCAGGTCTTGGATGAATTCTGAGGTGACGGCCACCTGGAACTTCTTGGAGTAGAACTGGATGCGGTAGCGGGTCTGGGGGTCGTACAGGTAGAGGGTGAGGGGAATGTTGCCCTTGTGTCGTTTCACCACATCTACCAGTTCTTTCCGGAACTCCTGACTGAGCATGGGAGTGGTAATGTCCATGCAGAAACCGCTGAGCATGCTGTCCGACAGGTTGCCCAAAAGCGTCACTTTCCGCACCTTAAAGGCGTACGGAGCTGTTTTTCCCTGGGCCCTTTCTTCCGGTTTCAGGAAGAATTTCTCTTCAATGTCGCCTTCCAGGAACAGCGTGGCCTTGGGCGTCATGTACTGCAGGTAAGCCTCGTGATCTTTTCCGAAAAGGGTGAGCTCATAGGAGCCGCTGTAGTCTTCCAGAAGGGTGCGGGAGTACGGTTTGCCGGTTTTGGTGGTGAGTTGTTTGCAATCCGTCACAATGCCGGCCACATATACTTTGGAGGTCTTCTTCTGGGCTTCACAATCGGCCACCAGCTGGTTCAGGTCGGCCAGATGACAGTTGGTGAAGTTGTGCATCTCGAAGGCATAGCGGTCCAGCGGATGGGAGCTCAGGTACATGCCCACCAGGTCTTTTTCCCGCTGCAGCAGTTCCATGATGTCCATTTCTCCCTCGTTGTCCGGCAGGGCGGGGCGTTCCGGCTTCATTTCTTCCATGTCGCCGAAAAGCGATGCGCCGCCGGAGAGGGTATCATTGGCGTACAGGTCGCCGTAGCGGGCAATGAGGTCGATGAACGGTTCTCCGGTGCGGTTCAACTGGAAATACATGCTGCGCTTGTGGCCGAAGCTGTCCAGCGCGCCGGAGTTCACCAGGCTTTCGAAGCTCTTGCGGTTCACGTTGCCGGCCATGCGCTCCACAAAGTCGTAAACGTCTGTGAACAAGCCGTTTTCGTCGCGCTCCTTCATGATAGCGTCCACCACGTTGGCGCCAAATCCTTTGATGGACCCCAGGGCGAAGCGCACGTTGCCGTCCTTGTTCACGGTGAAGTGGTCGGCGCTTTCGTTCACGTCCGGGTTCAGCACTTTGATGCCGTGGCTCTTGCAGTCGTCCATGATCTTCACGATCTCTTCCATGCTCTTGGCGCAGTCCAGGCAGGAGGCGAAGAATTCGGACGGATAGTGGCATTTGAGCCAGCCGGTCTGGTAGCTCACCCAGGCATAGCAGGTGGCGTGGGACTTGT
>CAMYWP010000024.1 GCA_947302825.1 uncultured Bacteroidales bacterium | reverse complement strand
ATCTCATGGAGCAAGGCATGACGCACCTGATTTTCGACATTCGGGATAATACCGGCGGCTATATGGACCAGGCGCTGTTGCTGTCCAACGATTTCCTCTCGTCCGGGGACACCATCACGTATATCGAAGGACGACATAGGCCGCGCGAGGTTTACAAGGCCGATGGAAGGGGCTCGTTCCAGACCATGGGCCTCACCGTGCTCATCAGCGAGAATTCGGCATCGGCCAGCGAGATTTTTGCCGGAACCATCCAGGACAACGACCGGGGTACGGTGGTGGGTCGCCGTTCCTTCGGCAAGGGTCTGGTGCAGGAACCCTTCTTCTTTACCGACGATTCCGGCATCCGGCTCACCGTGGCGCGTTATTACACGCCCAGCGGCCGCTGCATCCAGAAGCCTTACGACAAAGGCAGCCGCGACTACGCCTACGACATCTATAACCGTTATGCCGATGGGGAAGTCTTCAGCGCCGACAGCGTACGCCTGGATACCACCGATGTACACCATACCCGCAAAGGCCGGGTGGTCTATGGCGGTGGCGGCATCATGCCGGACGTGTTTGTGCCGGTAGATACCTCCAGGGCTTCGGACTTCTACGTGGCCTGCAACAAGAAAGCCACACAGATGCGTTTTGCTTCGCAGGTCTTCGACCGCTATACCACCAAGCTGGTTTCCATTGAAACCTATCCGGAAATGGACCGTTTCCTGGACGGGCTCAACTTGAAGGTGGAATTCCCCGATTTTGCCCGCAAGAAGGACGGCATCCCCTGCACGGAGGCCGAATGGGACCGTACGGAATCCTATTTGCTGCCCCAGTTGCGCGCCCTCATCGCCCGCTACTCCAAACTGGGCGAAAACGCCTTCTACAAGTACTACCTCCCCGTAGACACCACCGTAACCCAAGCCCTGGAAAACCTGTAGGTTCGCCGGGACCGATTGTTTTCGGCCAAGATTGGCGATAACCGGCCTCTCACACCTTGTTTTCGGCCTGCTCCCAGTCCCCGGTGCGGAAGGTTGGCGGTCCGTTTGCGGATGGCTGGTTTTTGATCGGCCAACCTTCCTCATGAAAAGTGGCCTGGAGTGGCCTCTATCCTAGATTGGCTGCGGAAGGTTGGTGCACTCAAATCCAACCTTTCGCTGCAACACAACCAACCTTCTGCACCGGTACTACCAACCTTTCGCATGAGAGTGTCAACCTTCCGCAGTGATGTGCCTCCCTTCTGATAAAAAGTTTGGCCTTGTCTCATATTTTATTTGCGTTTCTACTGCCTAAAACCTATTTTTGTGGATAACGGAAAACAGGATGCCCGTTAACCGTCGGTCTCAGTGGAGGCCGACATAAATGAGTTTTAAATGAAGCGTTCTGTTATCAGGGTTTTGCCAGATGGCAACTCCTATTCTGTTCAACCGTTCCACATTTGCCTGAAAGGTCTGGAGAGTGCTATTCTTTGCCGGGACGACCAGGACTATGATTCCATGGTCAAGGTGATTTGCGTCTGCGCCCGCAGAAAGAATGTGTTGGTAATCATTTATGGAGTAGTTTCCAATCACTGTCACGTGGCTGTTTTGGCCCCTAGTCACGCGGAGGCCGATGCCTTCGCTTATGAGATCAAGAAAATATACTCCATGTTGTTCCAGAGAAAATACAAGGTGAACAACATCCTGCACCGGATAGAAATCAAAGCTATCTGTCTGGACAGTGATAATTATGTGAGAAACGCATTGGCCTATATTCCCCGAAACGCCATGGACAACGGTGCTTCGGTCTATGAGTATCCCTGGACGGGTTTCCGGGCCATGTTTTCTCAAAACCTGGAGCGGGGTCGTCCGGTTGCGCTTCTTCCTACCCGGGAGGTAGAGGCCATCCTGCATACGGGAGACAATTTGAAAAATGTCCACTGGCAATTGGATGCCGATAATCATCTGATTCCCTCCTCCTTTTGCGATTGCGCCTATTTGGAGCAGGCATTCAACAATGACCCGGCCTATTTCCTCAGGTTAGTGGGCGGGGTTAACACAGCCGAAATGTATTACGAACTGGAAGAAAAACCCTACCAGATGCAGTCGGATTCCGAATATTATAAAACGGTAAACGACATCTGTAACAAGTGGTTCCGGACCGATATCTCCAACTTGAGCCTGGCGCAGAAAAAACGAGTGACCCCTTATCTGAGACGGACCACCAAGACAACGGATCGGCAGTTGGCCCGAATTCTGGAACTGGACCCGGCCGAACTCTCCTAATCTTCCGCAAAGGGGTGGTTTTTGGCATAGATTTTTATTATCTTTGTGTGCTATGAGTGAGTATATCGTATCGGCCCGGAAGTATCGGCCGGATTCCTTCGAAACCCTGATCGGCCAGGATACTATTGCCCGGACGCTGTCCAATTCCATCCGTCGCGGGCAGCTGGCGCACGCTTACCTGTTCTGCGGTCCCCGCGGGGTGGGCAAGACCACCACGGCGCGCATTTTCGCCAAGATGATCAACTGCGCCAACCCCGGACCGGACATGGAACCCTGCGGACAGTGCGAGTCCTGCGTGAGTTTCCAGGAGGGCCGGTCGTACTGCATCCATGAGCTGGACGCCGCTTCCAACAACTCGGTCGAAGACATCAAAACCCTTATGGAGCAGGTGCAGGTGCCGCCTCAGGTGGGTAAGTACAGCGTTTACATCATCGACGAGGTACACATGCTGTCGCAATCGGCCTTCAACGCTTTCCTCAAAACGCTGGAGGAACCCCCGGCACACGCCATCTTCATCCTGGCCACCACGGAAAAGCACAAGATCCTGCCCACCATCCTGAGCCGCTGCCAAACCTACGATTTCAACCGGATCAGCATCCCGGATATGGGGCGCAACCTGCAGGAAATAGCTCAGAAAGAGGGTGTTACCATCGACGAAGAATCCCTGCACGTGATTGCTTCCAAGGCCGATGGTGCCATGCGCGACGCCCTCACCATCTTTGACCAGACTGTAGCTTTCTGCGGCAAGGAGGTGCAATACGCCGATGTAATCCGCAACCTGAACGTCCTGGACCACGAATACAGCTTCAAGCTGGTGGACGCTTTCCTGGGAGGCGATTATGCAACCGCCTTCATGATTCTGGACGAGATTCTGGCCAAGGGCTTCAACGCCCTGCATTTCGTGGCCTCGCTGTCCAGCCATTTGCGCAATCTGGTAGTGGCCAAGACCGGCGGCCTGGAACCGCTGCTGGAACTGCCGGATTCACTCAAGAAACGCTACGCAGAGCAAGCTGCCCGCTGCTCCCACGCCTTCCTCTACGAAGCCCTGGGCGTTACCACAGCCTGCGAAACCGGCTACAAAGCCGCCGTGAATCCCCGCCTGCACATTGAGTTCGCCCTCATGAAGCTCAGCTACCTCCTGGCAAAACCCGTAGCTGCTCCTGTTTCTGCCGGAGCTGTTACCCCAAAATCGGCCCCGGCCATAAGTTCTCCGGTGGATACCGTCCGTCCGGAGGCTGAAAAAAAGGCCGAAACTGCCGTAGAGGTAACACCTCCCGCCGCACCTACAGTACGGAGAAGGACTCCTAAAAACGGATCTTCGCTCAGCATGAGCGCCATCATGGAGGAGAAACCGGAAGAGGCGGCGCCTGTTGCCGCCGTTCCGCAGGAAGTACAGTTGCCAGACGACGATACCCTACGCCTAAAATGGAAGGACCTGGCCGGGCAGTACAGCGCCAAGCCCCGGCTGGCCAGCATGCTTTCCAGCGGAAACATCCATATCACCGAGGACAATGGCGTAAAAATGGTAGAATTCTTCGTGACCAACGACGCGCAGAAACAGTGGGTGGAAGAGAAGATGCTCCGCGAACTGGAAGGCAAACTCCGCGACCTGGCCGCCTGCCCCAAGGTGAACGTGCTGGTATCGGTCACTCCCATGGAGGAAGTAGAAAGAAAGCCCTATATGCCGGAAGAAAAAGCCAAGGACCTGATGGAACGCAACCCCGAAGTCCGCGCTTTCGTGGCCGATATGGGATTAGACACCAAGTAATATGAGGTTAAGAGCAGAGAAATTAGTCAAGAAATATGGCGTCCGCACGGTGGTGAAGGGCGTTTCCATGGAAGTGCAGCAGGGAGAGATCGTGGGCTTTTTGGGACCTAACGGTGCCGGCAAGACCACCAGCTTCTACATGATCACTGGGCAGATCAAGCCCAACGGCGGCCGCATTTTCCTGGACGACGACCAAGGCAACACTGTCGAAATCACCCAGCTTCCCATGTACCAGCGGGCCCAGCAGGGGATCGGCTATCTGCCGCAGGAAGCCTCCGTTTTCCGCAAAATGTCCGTGGAAGACAACATCATGTCCGTGATGGAACTGTCCAAGAGCACGGAAAACATGACCAAGGCCGAAAGGATAGCCCGCATGGAGCAGCTCATCGACGAATTCAACCTCTCCAAGGTGCGTAAATCCCTGGGCATCCAGCTCTCCGGCGGTGAGCGCCGCCGCTGTGAGATTGCCCGCGCCCTGGCCGTAGATCCCAAGTTCATTCTGCTGGATGAACCCTTCGCCGGTGTGGATCCCATCGCCGTGGAGGACATCCAGTATATCATCGCCAAACTCAAATACCGTAACATCGGCGTCATTATCACCGACCACAATGTGGGCGAAACTTTGGCCATCACCGACCGCGCCTATCTTCTGTATGAAGGGGTGATTCTGCAGGCCGGTACACCGGAGGAACTGGCTGCAGATGAGGATGTTCGCACCAAGTATCTGGGCTCCGGCTTCGTGCTTAAACGCTCCAAATCCGTGGAGCGCGCCCGGGCCGAAGTAGCCCACGAAAAACATGTCTAATCAGTTTGGCACACCTCTTGCATTAACTAAACGCGGTTAGTTTTAGTTGGTTTAGTTAATAATAGGTACAAGTAAAGGGCAGCCGTGATGGTTGCCCTTCTTGTATTATTCCGGTGCAGGATGTTTTCCGGTAATTTCAATGCAGAATCCTTTCCGCCGAGGAAGGTTGGATTTGAGGGTGCCAACCTTCCGCAGCCAATCTAGGATAGAGGCCACTCCAGGCCACTTTTCATGAGGAAGGTTGGCCGATCAAAAACCAACCTTCTGCACCGGTACTACCAACCTTCCGCAGTCACGGAGCGGAACAAAAAAACCGGAACCTTGCGGGTTCCGGCTATCTGAAAAGTGTAAAAAGCTTACTGCTCTTCCTTAAGACGAAGCTGCTGAACATAGATGGCCTTCATACGAGCCATACGCTTAAGTACGGAAGGCTTCTCAAAGTTCTTGCGGGCGCGCATCTCGCGGACGGCACCGGTCTTTTCGAACTTACGCTTGAATTTCTTCAGGGCTCTTTCGATATTTTCGCCTTCTTTGACGGGAACGATGATCATTGCTTTTACACCTCCTTTTTCTAAATGGACTGCAAAGGTAGAAAAAAAATGTAAATGCACAAAAATAATTTCCTATATTTGTAGTAACAAGAATGTTATCCGCAAAACCAAAACACTAAGCCATATGAAAAAACAAGCCGAAACCTCTCCCTGGAAGTTCGCTTCCGTGGGTGGAACCGTACGCGTAAACATCCAGAACGGCGAAGATATCCGCAATCTGGCCCATCTGGACCGCAAAATGTGGACAGTCCTGAGCTGCCCGGTGCAGGGGCTGGAATTCGATCCCAAAACCCTCCAGCTCATCGATGTCAACGCGGATGGAAAAATCCGTGTGGACGACGTAATCGCAACCGCCCAGTGGCTCACCCGCGTGGTGAAGAACCCCGATGAACTGCTCAAGGAAAGCGACAGCCTTCCCTTCGACAGCTTCAACACCGATGACCCGGACGG
Organism: uncultured Bacteroidales bacterium; assembly: GCA_947302825.1. Lineage (GTDB taxonomy): Bacteria > Bacteroidota > Bacteroidia > Bacteroidales > UBA932 > Cryptobacteroides. Next base: position 11,765 of record CAMYWP010000024.1, on the reverse strand, counting down.
CGCCCGCCTGCAGGCATCGGCCCGGCAGATCCTGAAGAACCTGAAGCTGGAGAAGGAGGAAATCGGCCTGGAAGACACCGCCGACAATGTGAAGATATTTGCCGATACCCGCTTCAACGGCGACGGCATCATCACTCCCGCCAGCGCCGCCGACGAAGCCACGGCCAAACTCATCGAGACCATCGCCGGCATTGCATCGGCTATGGACCGCAGCGGGGTGCCCGGCATCACGGCCGATCACGTGGAGGCCTTCTACACCGCCTGCGCCGACTATGCCGCCTGGCAGGAAGCCTGCACGAAGGAGGTCCTTCCTTTCGGCGAAACCACCCCCGCTGCCCTGGAAACCGTGAACGCCGTCATGGGCAAGATGGCCGACTATTTCATGCGCTGCAAGCTCATCGGCTTTGATATGGCCACCGCTCCCGCCGTGGACGTGAGCGTGGACAAGATTGCCGCCATTGAAGGGAACCTGGCCGAAGCTGCCGCCGAGATTGCCCTGCAACCCCTGGCGAAGCCCACCGCCGATGGAAAACTGACCCTGAAAGCCGTGAACCCCGCCTGGAAGGCCGCCATCGACAATATGGTAAGCCTCTGCGAAGTCAAGGGCGCCACCATCGATGAAGCCGAATGGAACGCCCTCCTGGCCAAATTCGCCCCGTATATCGCCTGGCTGGATGCCAAGAAGGGTGCTCAGGTAGAAGCCCTGGGCCTGGACTGCGTGAAAGCCATCCTGAAAGAGGACAAGAAGGCCGCTCTGCTGGACCTGCTGGCTCAAGACAAGGCCGAGGAAGCCAACGCCCTCTCCATCGAGGAAGTGGACAAGCTCCTGCGCCTGAACAAGCACTTCTACCGCTTCCTGAACAACTATGTGGTTCTGGCCGATTTTTACGATCCCGACCGCATGGCCATTTTCCAGGCCGGCCGTCTGTACATCGACCAGCGCAGCACCGACCTCTGCGTAAAAGTGGCCGGTCCCGCTCCGGAAATCTCCTCCCTCAGCGGCATGTACATCCTCTATTGCGCCTGCACCAGTGAAAAGCTGGGCAAGAGCTTCAACATTGCCGCCGTGCTCACGGACGGCGACGTAGACGGTCTGCGCGAAGGAAAGAATGCCGTCTTCTACGATAGGGAAGGCAACGATTACACCGCCAAGGTCACGGCCATCGTGGACAATCCCATCTCCGTGCGCCAGGCCTTCTGGGCCCCCTATAAGAAAGTGGCCCGGATGGTGAACGACCGCATCGACAAGAAGGCGGCCGAAAAGAACGAAAAATCCATGGCCGGCCTGACTGACGCCACCAACACGGCGGCCGATGGAAAAGCCCCTGCCGCCCCGTTCGACATCGGCAAGTATGCCGGTATTTTCGCGGCCGTGGGCATGGCCGTGGGCCTGATTGGCGCTGCCCTGGCCGGCGTGGTGGCCGCCCTGAAGGGCATTACCTTCTGGCAGTTCCTCCTGATTGTGGCCGTGGTGATGCTGCTCATTTCCGGCCCGTCCATGTTCATCGCCTGGCGCAAGCTGCGCAAGCGCGACCTGGGACCCCTGCTCAATGCCAACGGCTGGGCCATCAACGCCGCCTCCCTGGTGAACGTGAAGTTCGGCAAGACGCTCACCACGCTGGTGAAGTATCCCAAGCTCACCGCCGTGGATCCCGCCGCCCACAAGAAAGCGGCCTGGCGCCGTTTCTGGTGCTGGCTGTGCGTAGTGCTGGTCATTGCCTGCGTAGCGCTGTGGCTGTGCAACATGTTTGCCTCCTGCGGCCTTAAGAGCCCGCTCTTCTAATGGAAACACCCTTTCCATATTCCCAGTATGTAAGCGGCAAACAGTTTATTGGCCGAAAGTCCGACATCACCCTCCTGGGAAACCTGCTTTCCCAGGGGGAACACGTGGCCCTCTACGAACCGCCCAAAGCCGGAAAATCCTCGCTCATCCAACAGACGCTTTTCACCCTGCGCCTGGGCGGGAAATCCTTCTACGTGGGACAGTTTTCGGCCTTGAACGTGCGCACGCCGGAAGCCTTCCTCCTGCGCTTGGGGAATACCGTGATGCGCATGGTGGCCAATTCGGCCGATGAATACATAGCCCTGGTGAAACGCTATCTGCAGGGGACGCATTTCGTCTTCGACCCGCGTGCTTTCTCGGAGAGCGGCCAGGTGCTGTCGCTGAACTGGGACCTGGACCGGGACGATGTCCTGGCCCTGTTGCGCCTGCCGTTCCGCCTGGCCGCCGACCGCGGCGACCGCATGATCCTGGTGGTGGACGAATTCCAGTGCCTGGACCTGCTGGAAGACCCGGATGTAATCCTGCGCCCCCTGGATGCCGTTTTGCGGGAGCAGCGGGACCGGCGCCTGTTTGTGTTCGTGTTCTGCGGCTCCGGGGTGAACGCCATGAGGTCTCTTTTTACCTCAGGGATGCTCTTCCACCGGGTGGTGGAACATGTGCCGCTTTCTCCGGTGCCCGAGCGGGAAATCTGCGAGCACATCCAGCGGGGCTTCCTGTCCAGCGGCAAGGTGGTGAACCAGGATCTTATCCTGGGCGCCTGCCGCCTGTTCAAAGGGAATCTGTGGTACCTGAACCATTTTGCCTCCATCTGCGATGCCAAAAGCCGCGGCTATATCATGGAACCGGTGTTCGTGGAGGCCCTGGAGGATCTCATTTCCCTCCATACGCCCCGTTTCCGGGACATGGTGAACGGCCTCACCACCCATCAGGTAAACCTGCTCAAGGCTATCCTGGACGGTGTGGCGCGTTTCAGTTCAGCCGATGTCATCCGCAAGTACGGACTCAACTCATCGGCCAATGTGAAGCGCGTGAAGGACGCCCTCATGAAGAAGGAAGTGCTGCTTTTCGATGAAAACGACACCCCCATCCTGGCCGATCCTCTCTTCGAATACTGGCTCAAGAAGTATTATTTTGAAATGCAGGCATGAAAAAGCATTTAGTAATCTTAACCGGGGCCGGGGTTTCGGCCGAAAGCGGATTCGCCACCTTCCGCGACACAGGTGGCCTCTGGGAGCAGTATAACGTGAACGACGTAGCCTCCATCGAAGGCTGGTACCGCAATCGGAAACTGGTGCTGGAGTTCTACAACCAGCGCCGGGCCCAACTCAAAGATGCCAAGCCCAACGCCGCCCATGTGGCCATGGCCGAATTGGAGAAGGATTTCCGGGTGGATGTCATCACCCAGAACGTGGACAACCTGCACGAACGTGCCGGCTCCACCCGCGTGCTGCATCTGCACGGGGAACTTACCAAGGTGCGTCCGGAAAACGGCATTTACGACCGTACGGAATCGGAGGCTGAGGTCATCGATGTGGGTTATCGGCCTGTAATATTAGGCGATTTGGCCCCCAACGGCAGCCAGCTGCGGCCCCATATCGTTTTCTTTGGTGAGGCGGTGCCCAATATCAGCAAGGCCATTGACCTGGTAGAGCAGGCCGATATCCTCCTCATCGTAGGCTCCTCGCTCCAGGTGTATCCCGCCGCCGGTCTCTACCGCTATGCCCGCAACGACTGCCCCATCTACGTGATCGACCCCAAACCCGTACCCATCTCCGACCCACGCGTCACCTTTATCCAGGACGTAGCCACCAAAGGGATGGCGGAGTTCATAAAAAAAGTCTCGGAGTAGCTCCGAGACTTTTTTAGTCGATGCGGTCGAAACCTGTGTAAGGTCTGAGGACCTCCGGGATTTCGATGTATCCGTCTTTCTGGTTGTCTTCCAGCAGGGCGGCCACTACGCGGGGCAGGGCCAGGGAACTGCCGTTCAGGGTGTGGCAGAGTTGCATCTTGCCTTCTTCATCCTTGTAACGGCACTTGAGGCGGTTGGCCTGGTAGCTCTCGAAGTTGGACACGGAGGAAATCTCCAGCCAACGGCCCTGGGCAGCGCTCCAGAGTTCGAAATCGTAGGTGATGGCCGATGTGAAGCTCATGTCGCCGCCGCACAGGCGCAGGATGCGATACTTGAGCCCCAGGGCATTCACCAGGCCTTCCACATGGGCGATCATCTCGTCCAGGGCGGCGTAGCTGTTCTCCGGCTTCTCGATGCGCACGATTTCCACTTTGTCGAACTGGTGCAGACGGTTGAGGCCGCGCACGTCCTTACCGTAGGAACCGGCTTCCCGGCGGAAACAGGGCGTATAGGCCGTAAGTTTCTGGGGGAACTGGTCTTCGGAGAGAATCACATCCCGGAAAATGTTGGTCACGGGAACTTCGGCGGTGGGAACCAGGTAAAACTTGTCCTCGTTGCAGAAGTACATCTGGCCTTCCTTGTCCGGCAGCTGACCGGTACCGAAACCGGAAGCGGGGTTCACCAGCACGGGCGGTTCCACTTCCTTGTAGCCGGCCGCGGTGTTGCGGTCCAGGAAGAAGTTGATGAGGGCGCGCTGCAGGCGGGCACCCTTGCCTTTGTACACGGGGAAACCGGCGCCGGTGATCTTCACGCCCAGGTCGAAGTCGATGATGTCGTACTTCTTGGCCAGGTCCCAGTGGGGGAGGGCGCCTTCCGGAAGCTGCGGCTCCGGACCGCCCATTCTTACCACCACATTGTCCTCTGCGCCTTTTCCTTCAGGAACCTGATCGCAGGGGATGTTGGGCAGCAGGGCCAGGAGTTCGTTCAGCTTCTCGTTGTTTTCATCGGCCATTTTCAGCAGCTCGCTGGAGCGGGCTTTCATCTTGGCCACTTCGTCCTTGGCAGCTTCGGCCTCTTCCTTCTTGCCTTCCTTCATGAGCTGGCCGATGGCGGCAGCAAATTTCTTCTGCTGCGCCAGATAGCTGTCGCTGCGGGTTTGGAGGGCCTTTCTGTGATCGTCCAGGACAATGATTTTGTTTACAATGTCCTTGGCGTCAAAGTTTTTAACGGCAAGTCTCCGGATTACAAAATCCGGAGACTCGCGCAAAAGTTTCAGGGTTAACATGTCTTAGTTCTCCAAAGGAAGTACGGAAACATAAGATTTGTTCTCACGCTTGCGGGTGAACTTGACCGTGCCGTCGATGAGGGCGTACAGGGTGTGGTCCTTACCCATACCCACGTTCAGACCCGGGTTGTGGGCGGTACCGCGCTGACGCACGATGATGTTGCCGGCCTTTACGACTTCTTCGCCGAACTTCTTGATGCCGAGACGCTTGGAATGCGACTCACGACCGTTCTTGGAACTGGATTGACCTTTCTTGTGTGCCATAATCTTTCAGTCTTTTAAAGTTAAGCGATAGCGTCGATGTGGATTTTGGTGAGCTTCTGGCGATGGCCATTGAGCGTCTGGAAACCCTTGCGACGGATTTTCTTGAAAACAAGCACCTTCTTGGCTTTGGCGTCGTCGTCCAGGACGGTGGCCTTTACCACAGCACCCTCTACATAGGGAGTACCTACTTTCACGGCACCCTCATTGTCCAGGAGGAGCACCTTGTTGAATTCTACGGATTCTCCGTTCTTGGCCTGAAGGCGGTTCACGAAGATGTCCATGCCAGCTTCTACCTTAAACTGCTGGCTTGCAATGTCTACGATAGCGTACATTGTACAAAAACTTAGTAAAGTTTTGGGCCGTAAGCGCCTGCCCTTGGCGGCAGGTCTTGCCTGAGCTTAGCGGTCATCTCAAAAAATGGACTGCAAAGATACAAATAATATTCAGATTAACAAATTTTTGCCTAAAAATTCCTATCTTTGCGAACCTTATGCAGAAGGAGCGGATTATATTAGGCATAGACCCTGGCACGCAGTTGCTGGGTTTCGGCATCATCCGGGTGGAAGGCAAGAAACCTTATTATGTAGATATGGGGGTGCTGGACCTGCGAAAAGATCCGGACGCCTACACCAAACTGCAATCCATCTACGAATGCATCGGCGAAGTCTGCCGCAGCTACCATCCCACGGAACTGGCCATCGAGAGCCCCTTTTACGGCAAAAATGCGCAGGTGGTCCTGAAACTGGGCCGGGCGCAGGGCGCCGCCATCCTGGCCGCCAAGGAATATGGTGTGGAGCAGGTGGCCGAATATGCCCCCAGAAAGGCCAAGGAGGCCATTGTAGGCAACGGTGCGGCGTCGAAGGAACAGGTGCAGCTGATGCGGGAAAAAACACTGGGCGTCAAGCTGGAAAGCCGACATTTGGACGCTACGGATGCCTTGGCCATCGCCCTGTGCCACCACTACGAGACTGCCCGTCCGCTGGGCCCGGTCAAAGGAAAAGGTGGCTGGGAGCAGTTCCTGAAAGAAAATCCGGACAGAATAGCAAAATAGCATTAAACTTTGCCCCTGGGAAGGTGTCAAAATACTGATTGGTTAGAAAATACGTATGATTAGAAGAATTCTCATGGCCCTCGCAGGCCTCTTTACCGCCCTCACGCTCAGCGCGCAGTCTCACAAGGTATCGCTGCAGCTGCAGGACGCCTCCAACGGAGAGCCCGTGGGTTTTGCCACCGTTTCCATCTCCACAGAAAAAGGTCAGCCCAAATATACCCTCACAGACGGGGAAGGCAAGGCCGTGCTGGAGAAAGTACGCGTGGGCAAGTATACCCTCAAGGCCGAAATCATGGGCTACAAGTCTCACCAGCAAAGTCTGGAAGTAAAGGCCGATATGAATCTGGGCGTGATCAAGTTGGATCCGGACACGCAGGTGCTGGATGCCGCCGCCGTCACGGCGGTGGGCAACCCCATCATCATCAAGAAGGATACGGTGGAATACAACGCATCGTCCTTCAAGATCAGCGATGACAACATGCTGGTGGACCTCCTGAAGAAACTCCCCGGCATTGAAGTGTCCGAAGACGGTACCATCACCTCCAACGGCGAAACCATCTCCAAGATCACCATCGCCGGCAAAACCTTCTTCCTGGACGACCCTCAGCTGGCCTCCCAGAACATTCCCGCCAAGCTGGTGGAGAAGGTGAAGGTGGTGAAGAAAAAGAGTGAGCAGGCCGAATTCACCGGCATCGACGACGGCGATGAGGAAACGGTGATCGACCTTACCGTCCAGCGCGGCATGATGAACGGTATCTTCGGTAATGCCATGGCCGGCGGCGGTCACGACATTCCCGCCAACGCCGCACAGGCCAACGACTGGCGCTGGCAGGGTGCCTTCATGGGCGGCCGATTCTCGGAGAACAGCCAGATCAGCGTAATCCTCAACGGCAACAACACCAACAACCGTGGTTTCAACGACCTCTCCGGCTCCATGATGGGCAACATGATGGGCGGCGGAGGCGGCATGGGTATGATGGGTGGCGGCGGCTGGGGCCGCGCCAACGGCATCACCACCTCCTGGATGGGCGGCGTCAACGCCAACTTCGACCTTCTGGGCGATAAAATGGACCTGGGCGGCAACTACCTGTACAACGGCTCCATCGTCGATGTGACGCAGGATTCCTACAAGGAAACCTACATGACCGACGGCAGCACCCTGTACTCCGACACTGATGGTCTGAGCCACCGTTTCACGGACGGTCACCGTTTCGGTGTCCGCTTCGAGCACAAGTTCAGCGAGAACACCTCCATCCTGTTCCAGCCGCAGATTAACTTCGGCCGGGGCAGCTATTTGCAGCAGAGTGTGTTTGATACCTGGAAAGACACCCAAAACAACCGCACCAACAATGGTTTCACCAGCAATACCGGCGACAACAAGAACCTGCAAACGCGTGGCTTCCTGCTGTTCCGCCAGCGTCTGGGCATCCCGGGCCGTACCCTGTCCGTGAACCTTACCTGGAATATCTCCAACAACTTCATGGACGGCCTGAACCAGTCGCTCACCAATACCAAGTTCCTGGCGGACGGTTCCCTGGATCCCACCGCCGATCCCACCCTGGTGAACCAGCGCATCGACCAAAGCTCCAAGAGTCGCGGCGTGGGTGGCCGTCTGGTGTACACGGAGCCCCTGGGCAACAACTTCTATCTGGAAGGCAGCTACAACATCAACTGGTCCCGGAGCGAGACCATCAAGGATGTATACAACAGCGGCCTGCCGTATGCCTATTCAGTGGATATCCCCACCCTGGAGTCCATCTACATGACTTATGTGGCAACTGGGGAAACCTACGACAAGAATTATAGCAACAAGATCATCAACCAGAACCTGAACCAGAACATCGGTGCCGCGTTCATGTACCAGAACGATAAACTGCGCGGCCAGCTGGGTGCATCGGCCATTCCCACCAATACCTATAATTATACGAATGGCAATCCTTACACCGACAAACGTTGGAATTTCGCGCCCCGTGCCATGCTGTTCTACGACTTCACGGAGAATGCCAACATCCGCCTGTTCTACTTCGGCCGCAGCGCCCAGCCTTCCACCAGCCAGTTGAACCCGGTACTGGACAACTCCAACCCGCTGGCCATGGCCCTGGGTAACCCTTACCTCACGCCGTATTTCAACCATAACTTGCGCTCCGACATTGAATTCTCCAACAAGCAGACCTTCTTCACGGCCCGCCTGCATCTGGAAGGCGGCATGGTGCAGAATCCCATCACCAGCGCCATCTGGTACGACGAAAACAGCCGTCAGTATTCCTTCCCGGTGAATGGTAGCAACAGCTACAATGCCAATGCCCGGCTCATGATCAACGCTCCTATCGCCAAGAGCAACTTCTCCATCTCCAACATGACCAACGTGAGCTTCTCCAAGAGCGGCAGCTTCCTGGGTGCCGCCAAGCTGGACATGACCGATTATTGGAACGGAGAAAAGTTCGACTACGAGAAATTCCACCAGTATTATTTTGAGGACAAGAAGGAAAAGTGGTCCGAGGATTTCCTGGCCAATGACACCCGTTCCCTCAGCCTCACGGAGCGCCTGCGCGCCACCTACCGCGACGACAACATCGAGGTTATCGTCAGCGGCCGTACCCGCTTCAACAAGCCCTGGTACACGGTGCAGGAAGCAGTGGCTCCCACCTGGAACAACCAGGTGAGCGGTTCCTTCAAGTGGACCATCGGCAATAGCGGCATCGAGCTAGGCACAGATGCGAACTACAACTGGTACAACGGCTATACATCGGCCCCTCCGGCACAATTTGTATGGAATGCCAGCTTCTCCATGCCGGTGTTCAAGCGTCAGGGCACCATTTCCCTCAAGGCCTACGACATTCTGGGTCAGGCCCAGAACCTCACGGTGAGCGACACCAACAACTACCATCAGGAGGTGCTCAACAATACCTTAGGCCGATACATCATGTTGTCGTTCACCTGGCGCTTCGGCAACTTCGGCAAAGCCCGCGACCAAATGCGCGCCCGGATGGGCGGCGGTCCCGGCGGTTTCCGCGGTGGCCCACCCATGGGCGGCGGCCGTCCGTTCTAGCCCACATAATTCCGCCACTTTTCGATGAGGGCGGACATGTCTTCCGGGAGAGGGACTTCGAAATGGAGTCTCTCTCCTGTTTTAGGATGGGTGAAGCCCAGGGTGCGTGCGTGGAGAGCCTGGCGGGGACAGAGGGCGAAACAATTCTGAATGAACTGCTTATACTTGGCATAGATGGTACCCTGACGGATTTCGGCCCCGCCATAGCGTTCGTCGTTGAAAAGGGGATGGCCGATGGAAGCCATGTGTACGCGGATCTGGTGCGTGCGGCCGGTTTCCAGGCGGCATTCCACCACGGTGATGAAGCCCATGCGCTCCAGCACGCGCCAGTGCGTTACGGCCCATTTCCCTTTCTCGGGGTCGTCGTACACGCGGAAACGCAGGCGGTCGTTGGGATCCCGGCCGATGGTCCCCTCAATGGTCCCTTCATCTTCGGCCAGATTGCCCCAGACCACGGCGGTGTAGATGCGGTCGATGGAATGGACGAAGAACTGATCGGCCAGATTTAACTGCGCTGCAGGGTTTTTGGCCACCACCAGCAAGCCGCTGGTGTCTTTGTCGATGCGGTGCACCAGCACGCCCATCCGTTCGTCTTCCACGTCCGGTTCCAGATGCAGGTAATAGGCCAGGGCGTTCACCAGCGTACCGTTGTAATTGCCGTGCCCGGGGTGTACCACCATGCCGGCGGGTTTGTTCACCACCAGCACGTCGTCGTCTTCGTATACAATGTCCAGAGGGATGTTTTCCGGCAGGATTTCCGTTCCGCGCCGCTCATAGGGCATCACGAACTTCACCACATCGCAGGGCCGCACCAAATAATTGGCCTTCACCGCTTTATCGTTCACCAATACGTAACCCAGCCTGATGGCCTGCTGCACCCGGTGCCGCGAAGTGTCCTCCTGATGCGTGGCAATGAATTTATCCACCCGCAGCGGCTCCTGGCCCTTGTCCACCAGAATCCGGAAATGCTCGAACATCTCGTCCGTGCTCTGATTTTCTTCTATTATGCTGCGTTCCTCTATTGTCATTCTGAGTCCTTATTGAACAGGAACTTTTGCCGTATCTAAGGTCAGGTACAGATTGATGGCAGAGCCCAGGTTTTTTTCTTCTCCCGGTGCATCCTGCTTGTAGATCACGGCATTGAGTGAATCGGCGTAAGATTTAACATCCTGGTCGAAGCGCGCGCGGCCCACGTTCAGGAAATGGTCGTGCAGGGCATCTACGGCGGGTACGTACTTCATGCCGATCAGGCGGGGGACCACGGTGACGTTGTCTTCCCCGCTTACGCCCACTTTAAGGTCTATGGTGGAGCCATTTACCACCAGGTCGCCGGCTTTCAACTCTTTCCCTTCACAGTACTGGCCCAATACCGTGTTGGTGGCGATATCCTTTACATACGTGAGTTTCCCCAGGTTCAGGCCGCGGTTCTGGAGTTCAGCGCGGGCTTCGGTTACAGAATAGCCGAAAAGATTGGGCATCACCACCTTACGGGGCACAATAGAGTTGATGGTAAGGAACACGCTACGCCCTTTTTTCACGGTGGAACCGGCCTTGGGCTGTTGCCGATAAACCACGCCGCCGGGAAGCCGGCGTACGAACACCGAGTCTACCACCTTCACCTTCACCTGGCCTTGCTGGGCCACTTCTTCGGCCTGTTTTACACTCATATTGGTGAAATCCGGTGTGGTGACGGTTTTTCCGTGCCGCGTGATGAGGCTGAGCCCAACCGATGCCAGTACCGCCAGCGCAACCATGAAAATGGCGGCGCCCACCAGGTTACTCACAATCCAGGATCCCTTCTTCGGTTCCGGTGCTTCTTTCTTCTGTGCCATTCCTGCAAATACTATTGACCCTACGAAGTTACGAAAAATTGATTAATCTTTATCCCTTTACAATCTGCACCTGCATCCCCATTGCCGAAATCATACGAAAGAAAGATGCAACTGAAGGTACAATCTGTCCATTCTCAATCCGGGATATATAGCTCTTGTTCACACCTATCTCCTTGGCCAGTTCCATTTGGGTCATCCCGGCCTCTTTTCGCACCTCACGAATCATTTGGCCGGAGTAGAAGGCTTCGGCTTCTGCTTCAAACTGAGCCCTTTCTGGTGTTCCAGGAGCACCGTACTTCTGGTCCAGTACTCTGCTATAGTTCCTTATCTGTCCGTCGTTCTTGTGATTCATAATACTCTTTCTTTATACGTTTGGCTATCTCAATTTCGGTTTTTGGCGTTTTCTGAAAAGCACTACGATATTGCCTTTATCAAAGATAAAAAACACACGATATATGTTGCTCTCCCACTCCACTCTTAACTCAAATATCCCATCTTCTATGTGCTTGACAAATTTACTAGGTATCATCTGCTGGCTACTGAGGATTGAAAGCACATAATCGATTTTCCTTACCACATCTTCAGTTAGTGTTTCAATAAAGGCCTCAAAATAACCACCGTACGTCAGTATCTCTCTCATCGTTATGCAAAG
>CAMYWP010000023.1 GCA_947302825.1 uncultured Bacteroidales bacterium | reverse complement strand
TTCCGTTATGTGGTCAGTCCCGAAAACCTGCACGTGGAGATCGCCTTCCGTGCCCGGGTGGGGGACCAGGTGGTGCCTTATACCCTGGCGTACGATGTACACGCCTCCGGTTGTGTGGATGTGGACGCCCATTTCACGGCCGGGGAAGACTTCGCGCTGCCCCGGATCGGCCTGCGCCTGCTGCTGAATCCCGCTTACGAATATCTTAGCTGGTATGGACGCGGACCCATGGAGAATTATCAGGACCGCAAGGACTGCGCCTTCCTGGGCATCTATGAGAACACGGTGGACGGCATGACGGAACCTTATGTGCGCACCCAGAGCATGGGCGGACGAACGGATACCCGCTGGCTGCGACTGCAGGGCGAGGATGGCCGGAGCGTGACCTTCACGGCGGCCGACAGTTTCGATTTCAGCGCGCTCCATTATACGGACGAAGACCTGTACCTGGTAAAGTACGGCAACGATCTGGACAAGATCCGCCGGAGCGAGGTGGTCCTGAACCTGGACTGCATCCAGAACGGTCTGGGTAACGGCAGCTGCGGCCCCGGTGTTATCAGGGCTTACCAGATTGCTCCCGGTCAGGAATACGGGTATCGTTTCAGAATAACGAAATAAACTATGATGAACCACCTTCCTTTATCGTTTTGCGCTGCGCTGGGGCTGCTGCTGTGTGCTTGCGAAGGCCCGGGTTCGCAGCCCGCTGCCCCGCAGCCGGAGTTTGTGACGGAATACCTTACGCCCACGCGGGTGGTGACCAGCCGCGGTCCTGTGGAGGACGTGCAGTATCTGTTGCAGCCCTACAAAGGCCAGGTGTCCACCAACGAAGACGAAGTGGTGATGCTGCACGAAGGAGCCTCCATCCTTTTGGATTTCGGCAAGGAAATCCAGGGCGGTATCCAGATTGTGCGCAGCATCGACGGCTCCCATCAGGCGGCCCGCTTCCGCCTGTGCCTGGGCGAATCCGTAACCGAGGCCCTGAGCAGCGTGGATGCGCCGGAAACCACCGCCACCAATGACCATTCGGCCCGCGATGTGGAAATCTCCGTTCCCTGGTTGGGAAGCATGGAATATGGCAACAGCGGTTTCCGTTTCGCGCGCCTGGACCTGCTGGACGCCGATGGGGAAGCAGTGGGACTGGTGACTGTACGGGCCATCTCCCGCCTGCGGAACATCCCTTACCTGGGCGCTTTCCGCTGCAGCGACGAGCGTCTGAACCAGATTTGGCAGACCGGTGCCTATACCGTACATCTGTGTATGCAGGATTATCTGTGGGACGGGGTGAAGCGCGACCGGCTGGTCTGGATGGGCGACATGCATCCGGAGGTAATGACGGCCAACAGTGTTTTCGGCAACCAGGAGGTGATTCGAAAAAGCCTGGATTATGTGCGGGACCATACACCGGCCAATGACTGGATGAACGGCATCTGCTCCTATTCCCTGTGGTGGATCATCATCCAGCATCACCTGTATCAGTGGTATGGCGATAAAGCCTATCTGCAGGAGCAGGCTATTTATCTGACAGCTCTGCTGGACCACGTGATGGCGCAGATGAAGGGTTCGCGAGAGGCCTACCCTGAAGGCCGATTCATAGACTGGCCCTCAAACGACCAGCCGGCGGTGATCCATGCCGGCCTGCAGGCGCTCAGTGTACGTGCATTGGAAGCCGGAGCCGAAATGGCCGGGTGGCTGGACAATCCTGCCTTAAAGGAGAAGTGCCTGGAGGTAACCCGCGAACTGCGGCAGTATGTTCCCGATATGGTGGACAACAGCCAGGCGGCGGCCCTGCTGTCCCTTTCCGGCATGGTGGGGGCGGCGGAGGCATCGTCCATTATCCTGAAGAACGGCCCGGAGGCGTTCACTTCGTTCATGGGCTACTACCTGCTGGAGGCCCTGGCCCGGAGCGGACATTATGCTGAAGCCATGCAGCTGATTTCCGACTACTGGGGACGCATGCTGGACCTGGGCGCCACCACGTTCTGGGAAGATTTCAATTACCGCGATGCGAAAAACGCTGCGCGCATTGACGAAATAGTGCCGGAAGGCCGATTCGACATCCACGCCGATGGCGGTGCCTGGTGCTATGTGGGCCTGCGCCACAGTTTTTGCCACGGATGGGCCAGCGGTCCCACGGCCTGGCTCAGCGCGCATGTGCTGGGCATCGAACCCGTGGAACCCGGATTCAAGACCGTGCGCATTACGCCTCATTTAGGTCAGCTGGATTGGGCCGAAGGCGCCTTCCCCACACCCTACGGCGTGATTGAGGTGTCGCACAGCCGGCGGAGCGACGGCAGCGTCCAGTCCAAAGTGAAACTTCCCAAAGGGATAAAACAAGTCAAATGAGTAAAACCCGTTTCTGGACCGCTGGTGCGGTCCTTTTGCTATTATCGGCCTGCCAGCCCGATTTTGAGGTGTACGACCTTCGCTGCGAAGGTCTGGTGGAGCCGCTGGGCATCGATTCCACCACGCCGCATTTCAGTTGGAAGATAGCTTCGGAAAAGCCCATGACCCAGTGCGCCTACGAAGTGGAGGTGGACGGGAAACTGTGGCGCTCCGGAAAGATAGAGTCTTCCCAGCAGGTGATGGTGCCTTATGAGGGTTTGGAACTGGCTTCCCGGCAGCAGAGCCGTTGGCGCGTGCGGGTGTGGAATCAGGATGACCAAGTGTCCCATTGGAGCGCCTGGCAGCGCTTCGGGGTGGGCATCGTAGCGCCGGATACGCTGCGGGGCGCCTATATCGGCGCTGTTCCGGGAGAAGGCCGGGCGCCGCTGCTGGGAAGAGGGTTTACTTTAAAGAAAAAGCCCCACCAGGCGCTTCTGTACGTGAATTCACTGGGTTATCATGAGATCTCGCTCAATGGCCAAAGGGTTTCCCATGCCGTACTCACTCCGGCCGTTTCGCAGCTCAACAAGCGCTCCCTTATCGTGGTCTACGATGTTACTGAGTTCCTGAAAAGGGGACTCAACCAGCTATTCATCGCCGCCGGTTCCGGATGGTACAAACCCACCACTTTCGGTACGGAATACGAAGGCCCTTTGGTAAAGGCCGAACTGGATCTGGACGGGGAGTCTTTTCTGGTGACCGATGCGTCTTGGGAAGGAGGCTGGAGCGGTTACGCCGACCATGGTACCTGGGGCCCGCACGGATTTGCCGGGGAGGTAATCCGTGCCCACGCGGAGCCGCAATGGGCCCCGGTGGATGTGGTGAAAGTGGATAGCGTCCAGGCCACCATGCAGATGTGCGAGCTCTGTACCATTCAGGAAATGCTGGATCCGGTAAGCGTTACGCATGTGAGTGACAGCAGCTGGCTGGTGGATTTCGGCCGGGTGGTGAATGCCCAGCTGTATCTCCAGCTGCCTTGCCTGCCGGAAGGCCACGAGACCCCCGTCTGGTTCGGCGACAACCAGCCCGACAACCTGGATCCCGCCATCTGCGGCTCCGACACCTATATCTCTTCCGGGGTTCCGGAAGGAGACATTTTCCTGAACCGCTTCAACCACCACGTGTTCCGTTATGTAAAGTTGGACAACCTGCCGGAGAAACCCCTGAAAATCAAGGCCTATCGCATGCGCACGGACTTTCCCAAGCTGGGCTCGTTCGAAAGCTCCGACCAGGACCTGAACAACATTTACAACCTGGTGGACTGGACGGTGGAAAACCTGGCCTTCGATGGCTATATGGTAGACTGCGCCAGCATCGAGCGACTGGGATATGGCGGCGACGGCAATGCCTCCACCATGACCCTGCAGGACATGGCCGATGTGGATCCATTGTATTTGAACTGGCTGCAGGCCTGGGCCGATGCCCAGCAGCCGGACGGCGGCCTGCCCCATACTGCTCCTAATCCTTACACAGCCGGCGGCGGTCCCTACTGGTGCAGCTTCCTGGTGCAGGCGCCCTGGCGCAGCTATGTAAGTTACGCCGATAAACGGCTGCTGGAGCGATTCTATCCGGCCATGGTCCACTGGCTGGACTATGTGGATGCCTATACCGTGGACGGGCTGCTAAAACAGTGGCCCAACCTCAAGTACCGGGGCTGGTACCTGGGCGACTGGGCCGCCCCGAAAGGCGTGGACGTGAAGGATCCGGAATCCATCGACCTGGTGAACAATTGCGCTATGTGTCAGGTGTATCTGGACTTGGAGCAGATAGCGTTGGTATTGGAAGACCGGGCTGGTGCGGTGCAGTTCCGCCTGCGCTATGAGGCTTTGGCCCAGCGCATCCACCAGACTTTTTATCATCCGGAAACGGGCCTTTACGGCTCCGGAAGCCAGTTGGACCTGGTGTATCCGCTGCTGGTGGGCGCGGTGCCGGAAACCTTGATACCCTCGGTGGTGGCACTCCTGAAGGAACGCACCGCCACCCTGTATAATGGCCATCTGGCCACCGGTCTGGTAGGGATTCCGGTACTCACGGAATGGGCCACCCTGTCGCAGGAGTGCGACTGGCTGTACAGCCTGCTCAAACAGCCCGGCTATCCCGGCTATCTGTATATGCTGGAGCAGGGCGGAACCGGCGTTTGGGAAGAGTGGGACGGCGGCCGCAGCCATCTGCACAATTGCTACAATGGCATCGGCAGCTGGTTTTGCCAGGCGCTGGGCGGTATTATCCCCACGGCGCCGGGTTATCGGCAGGTGCGCATCGAGCCCCAGGTTCCCAAAGGGTTGGAGTGGGTACGCGTGACGCGGAATACGCCTTACGGCCCCATCATAGTTTATCGCAATGGTTCTGCCCTGGAAGTAGACATCCCCGTGGGCGTAACCGCTGAGATTCAAGGAAAAACTTTCGGAAATGGCCATTGGAATTTAAATTATTTTTTCTAATTTTACCCATTCAGTCCATTTTTTTGGGAAACACACTAACACAAAACACTATAATTATGTCCAAAGAAATCTCAAGAAGGTCGTTCCTCAAAGCGGGAACCGCCGCTGCCATCGGCCTGTCCGTGGCACCTAAGTCTGTTTTGGCCAAGGCAAAGGACGTACCCCCGCCGCCGCTGGATCGCAAGCTCAAGGTGCTGGCCGTAGGTATCGGTGGCCGTGGCGCCGCCGACATCGCGGAGGTGGCCAAGACCGAGGAAATCATCGGCCTGTGCGACGTGGACTGGAAATACGCCGACCACGTGTTCAAAACCTACCCCAACGCCAAGAAATACAGCGATTACCGCGTGATGTTCAAGGAGCTGCTGCCGGAGGCCGATGCCGTTATCGTAGCCACCGCCGACCATACGCACGCCATCATCGCGGCCGAAGCCATCGCGGCCGGCA
The DNA here is from genome assembly GCA_947302825.1 of uncultured Bacteroidales bacterium. Classification (GTDB taxonomy): domain Bacteria; phylum Bacteroidota; class Bacteroidia; order Bacteroidales; family UBA932; genus Cryptobacteroides. Next base: position 12,575 of record CAMYWP010000023.1, on the reverse strand, counting down.
AGCACGTGTACTGCGAGAAACCGCTCACCCGTACCGTGTATGAGAGCCGCCTGCTCACCAAACTGGCCAAGAAGTATCGCGTAGCCACCCAGATGGGTAACCAGGGTGCATCGGCCGAAGGTGTGCGCAAGGTATGCGAATGGATTTGGAACGGCGAAATCGGCGAAGTCACCCGCGTGGATGCCTTCACGGACCGTCCCATCTGGCCCCAGGGCCTGGAGCGTCCCGAAAAAGCGGAGAAAGTGCCCAAGACCATGAACTGGGACTGCTTCATCGGCCCGGCTCCCATGCGTCCTTATCATCCTATCTATACCCCTTGGAACTTCCGTGGCTGGTGGGATTTCGGCACCGGCGCCCTGGGCGACATGGCCTGCCACATCCTGCATCCCGTTTTTGCAGCTCTGAAGCTGGGTTATCCCATCAAGGTGCAGGGCAGCTCCACCGCCCTTCTCACCGAGTCCTGCCCCCAGGCCGAAAAAGTACGTTTCGTTTTCCCTGCCCGTGACAATATGCCCAAGGTGGCCATGCCGGAAGTGGTGGTTACGTGGACCGACGGCGGCATCCTCCCGGATCGTCCCGAAGGACTGCCTGCAGGCGTGGACATGAACGATTCCGGCGGTTGCCTCATTTTCCACGGCACCAAGGACACCCTCATCTGCGGTTGCTACGGCGTTCGCCCGTACCTGCTCAGCGGCCGTACTCCCAACGCCCCTAAGGTGCTGCGTGAGGTCACTACTTCCCACCAGCAGGACTGGGTCCGCGCCTGCAAGGAGCACCCCGACTATCGTGTCCCTTGCGTATCCGACTTCGCCCAGGCCGGCCCGTTCAACGAAATGGTAGCCATGGGTGTGGTGGCAGTACGCCTCCAGGGTCTGAACCAGGAATTGGAATGGGACGGCGACAACATGCGCTTCACCAACATTCCTAAGGGTGCCACCATCCGCACCATGATCCACGACGGCTTCTCCATCCACGACGGTCACCCCACCTTCGAGAACGTGTACACGGATCCGGTAGATGCCAACGAATATGCCGCCCAGCTCATCAAGCCCGTCTTCCGCGAGGGTTGGACGCTGCCCGAAATGCCCAAAGACTAAACCTTAAATCCCAAGATCGATATGAAAAAAGTGATGCTTTTCGCTGCCCTGGCCGCCCTGCTGGTAGGAGCAGTATCCTGCAAAAATAACAAGAAAGGCGGCGTTCCCGCCTACACCGTGGTAGAGGCCGAAGAAGTGGACCTGGACGAATTCCCCGTGGATGAGGACGGTTACGTGGTGCTCTTCGACGGTACGTGCACCAAGGGTTGGCGCGGTTACGGCAAGACCGAACTGCCCTCCCGCTGGACCCTCGAGGATGGCTGCCTGAAGTTCAACGGCACCGGCACCGGCGAAGGCCAGACCGGCGAAGGCGGCGATGTGATTTTCGCCCACGAGTTCAAGAACTTCACCCTGGAAATGGAATGGAAGATTTCCAAGGGCGGTAATTCCGGTATCTTCTACCTGGCCAAGGAAGTGACCACCAAGGACGAGAACGGTAAGGACCGCTACGAGCCCATCTACATCTCCGCTCCCGAATACCAGGTGTTGGACAATGCCAACCATCCGGATGCCCTTCTGGGTGTCGATGGCAACCGCCAGAGCGCTTCCCTGTATGACATGATCCCCGCCAAGCCCCAGAACCAGAACCCTTACGGCGAATGGAACAAGGTGAAGATCCTGGTGTACAAGGGCACCGTGGTACACTTCCAGAACGATGAAAAGGTGCTGGAATATCACCTGTGGACCCCTCAGTGGACCGACATGCTGCAGAACAGCAAGTTCAGCGAGAAAGCCTGGCCCCTGGCCTATGAACTGCTGAACAACTGCGGCGGCGAGGAACACGAAGGTTATATCGGCCTGCAGGACCACGGCGACGATGTCTGGTACCGCAACATCCGCATCAAACTGATGGACTAAGCCATGAGAAAAGTTTTCTTAGCTATAGCTGGCATGGCCATGGTACTGGCTTGCGCACCCAAAGAAACGGCGCCCGTGAAAAAGGATATGTGCGTGCAGATGTATTCGGCCCGCAGTATCATCAACCACGACAATTATGCCGATGTCTTGAAGACCATCGCCGAGATGGGTTACACCGCTGTAGAAACGGCCAGTTATGACAACGGCCTCATCTACGGCGACCAGCCCGATGTATTCAAGCAGAAGGTGGAAGGTGCCGGCATGAAGGTGCTCAGCGCCCACGTGTCCCGCGGTCTTTCAGCCGAAGAACTGGCCAGCGGAGACCTCACGGCCGCCCTGGAGTGGTGGGACAAGTGCATCGAGACCCACGTTCAGGCAGGTATGAAGTATCTAGTAACGCCCTGGATGGGTCTCCAGAAGAGCATCCACGACCTCCAGGTATACTGCGACTATCTGAACGAAGTGGGCCGCCGCTGCAAGGCCGCCGGTCTCCAGTACGGCTACCACAACCACGCCTATGAGTTCGAGAAAGTGGAAGGCCAGGTGATGTACGACTATCTCCTGGAGCACACGGATCCGGCTTTGGTGTTCTTCCAGATGGATGTGTACTGGACCGTAATCGGTAAGGCTTCCCCCGTGGATTACTTCGAGCGCTATCCCGGCCGTTTCAAGATGCTGCACATCAAGGACGAATGGGAAGTGGGCCAGAGCGGCATGGTCGGCTTCGACGCCATCTTCAAGAACGCCGATAAAGCCGGCCTCCAGGACTTCGTAGTGGAAATCGAACGCTACAAGCACGACGATATCCTCATCAGCTTCCGCGAAAGCGCCGACTACCTCCTGAACGCCTGCTTCGTCAAGCCCACTTACGCCAATTAATCCGCCTGGCAAGTAACTCCCTTACAGTCAGCGTATTACAAAAAGTAATCGTTCGATTTTCGAACGATTACTTTTTGTAATGTGTTGATACTCAGTTAGATGGCTGCCATTAATATTCCAGCACAGCGGTGACGGGATAGTGGTCGGAGACATAGGGGCAGCCCTGGTAAGGCTGGGTGACGCGGAGGATGCTGTCGCAGGCGCTGAAGCCGGAGTAGAAGATGTAGTCGATGGGGGTATGGTCCCGCGTGTTCTTACCCCAGTTGTGCCAGGTAATGTTGTAGTCGGACATCCGGGCGCTTTTCCAGGCGTCGGTCATGAGTTCGCGAAGTTCGTCCAGGGAAGGGTTGTTGGGGAACATGTTGAAGTCGCCGCACAGGATCATGGGATAGCCTTCGGGATTCATCTGGCCGATCCGGTCTACCAGCAGGAGCAGGCCCTGGCGACGGGCTTCCACACCCACGTGATCCAGGTGCGTGTTCACGAAGTAGAAGTGCTTACCGGTTTCCAGGTCTTTCAGAAGGGTCCAGGTGGCGGTTCGTTTGCAGGCTGCGTCCCAGCCGAGGGAAGGGACATCGGGCGTTTCGGACAGCCAGTAGGTGCCCCATTTTTCAAGAGCGACGCGTTCGGTGTCATAGAAAACGGCCATATGTTCGCCGTCGTTCTTGCCGTCCTCGCGGCCCACGCCCACATACTTGTAGTCCGTGCAGTTCTCCTGCATGTATTTCAACTGGAAATCCAGGGCTTCCTGCACGCCGAAGCAGGCGGGACGCTGGTCCAGCACCATGGCAGCCGCCGCTTCCCGGCGCTTGGCCCAGACATAATCGCCGTCATCGGCCGTACCGTAACGGATGTTGAAGGACATCACTTTGAGGGTTTCCGTTTCCTGGGCATGACAAGCCAGGCTCAGGGGCAGCAGGGCTGCCAGCATTAAAACTATTTTTTTCATATCGATAAAAAGTTATTCACACCGTCGGGCCGCGCCCAGGATGCCGGCATCATTAACATCGGCCGGGCCGATTTTCAGGTTGGCCACGCTGGCAGGATAGGGGAAGTTGCGCACTTCCTTCCACATGGCCGATTCGTACAGCGGGAAAGCCTTGGCAATGCTGCCGCCCACGATAATGGCCTCGGGGTCAAAGGCATACAGGATTAACTGTACCAACTTGCCCACATGCGTGCCGAATTCCTCCCACAGCGGGGAAGGACCGGCCGCAGCGGCTTCCTTGCCCGTGGTACCTTTGCCCACGAAGAAGCGGCTGGAGCAGTAATATTCATAGTCCTTGTCCAGATAGGGGATGCTGCCGATCTCGCCGGCACCGGTGTTATGGCCGTTGTACAGGCAGCCATCCAGCACCAGCGAACCGCCCACGCCCGTTCCCAGGGTGACGCAGAAGATCTCCTTACTGGCACGCAGGGAACCGTAGCGGGCCACGCCCAGGGCGAAACAGTTGGCGTCGTTGTTGATGGCCACCGGCAGGTGGAAGCGTTCCTCCAGGAAGTCTTTCAGGTGTACTTCTTTCCAGGAAGGAATGCCCACCACGTTGTATACAATGCCTTTTTCCCGGTCCACAACGGACGGTACGCCTATGCCGATGCCCTTTACTTCGGGCGTGAGCACGGCGGCGATCAGGCGTGCCATCTGCTCCAGCACAACGGTTTCGGCCCCTTGTGCGCAGGTGGGTTCGGCCTGCATCTGCAGGATCTTTCCGTCTTCGATGGTGGCGACGCGGATGTTGGTGCCGCCCAGGTCAATTCCAATGAACATATCGTTTAGGTTTATAATTTCACTTTTCCGCTTTTCTCCACGTGGACGGTGGCGCTTTGTCCGTCGCCCCACAGGAGAGTAAGGTCGAAGGGTACGTTGGTGGTTACGTTCACCACCGGTTTTTCATCGGCCGATTTCCGGGCGGCCACCTTCAGGCTCACCAAGCCTTCCGGGCCGAAAGGATAGCGCTCGATGCCGTGCGCTTCCAGCTGCTGCACATCCCATTCGATGCGGTTTTCCGAGAAGTCCGAACGGATGCCCAGGATGCATTCAATGAATTCCGCGATGGGCGGCAGGCCGGCCCAGCCTACGAAATCCTTGCGGGCCATGAAACCGGGCGCCACCTTCTCCGGTGCGTAATACTCCCAGAAAGTGCCGGTGTCTTTCCAGACCTGGAACACGTTGCCGTAATGGTTGTTGGCAACCGTCCGGGCCAGGTCCTTATATCCCTTGCGCCACAGGCCGTCGATCACCATGTAATTGGTGCCCGGCCATACGCCGCCCTGCCAGTATCGGCCCAGGGGATTGTACTTCTTGTTGTCGGCGCTGAGGGATGGTACCCGGTGGGTGCGCGCGAACTCCGTACTGTCGGACAAATGGGCCACCAGCGTATCCAGACGGTCTTTTTCCAGCACATCCGTCTGCAGGGCCCAGAAGGCGCTGATGCCCTTGGCGCTGCCGCGGCTTCCGTCCCGCAGAACATCGTACAGGAAGCCTGTCTCCGAATCCCACATGTTGTCATTAATCCAGGCCTTCAGGAACTTCATCTCGTCTTCCAGCTCCTCAATCTCCTGCCAACGCTCGATATAGAAGCCGATCTGCATGAGGCAGTCGTCCACCAGCCACTGCTGCAGGTTGGTGTCCAGCCAGGTGATGTGGCCGTTGGAGAAGATGGGGTTGTACCCGTCCGGTACGCGGGGCTGGTTGTCCATTCCCGTTCCCCAGCCGGAGCTCCAGTAGGTGCCGTTCTGCCAGGTGCGGTTCAGCTGCCACCACTGGGCATAGGCCACCAGGGCGGGGAACACGCGGTGCAGGCGGTCGATGTCGCCGAACTGTTTGTAGTACAGCAACTCCGCCCAGGGCAGCAGGTTGGGACCGGTGCTCACGGGGTCGTAGCGCTCGAAGCAGTCAGAGCCATCGGCCCGGATTTCCCGGCAGATGAAGCCGTCCTGGTGCTGTTTTGCGTAGAAGTTGTCCAGGGTGCGCTGGAAGGGGAAGAAGCGGTAGCCGTAGCGGGCGAAAAGCATCATGAAGCTGTCGTCCCACATGAAGATGTTGCCGTTGTAGGCCACGTCCAGGTAGGGCGAAACGAAGCCGGAGCCCTCCTGAGGCTGGCGGATGTTGCCGATAGCAATCTTCCACGCATGCCAGTACATGTCCACTTCCTGCTGATGCCCTTCCCAGAAGGGTGCGGGCAGCACCTTGCGGGCCTGCTCGAAGGAGCCGGGCTTCAGGGTTTCCCGCTGCAGGGTGCGGTAAGGGTTCTCCGCCACGAAGATGTTCTTCACATAGGTGTTCTTGTAGGGCAGCTCATAGGGGCCGCTCCGGAGGTCCTGGGCCCATCCCAGCAGGGGAAGGGCCAGCAGGAGACCGCTCAGAAGGTACTTTCTCATTTTGTCACCAGTCGTTTAATGGTGTTAGGAATCTCGATGTTGATGTACGTTCCCATGAACTCCCTGGAGCCGGGGCCGTAGGCGAAGACCGGCACCACGGTGGGAGTATGGTCGTCGGAGTTGTACACGGCCAGCACGTGGCCCGTTTCCAGGTCGCCGTCCAGGAGGGTGAGGCCGCCGGTCTCATGGTCGGCCGTGACCACCACCAGGGTTTCACCATTGGCATCGGCGAACTTAAGAGCCTCGGCCACGGCCAGGTCGAAGCCCAGCTGCTCAATCACGGAGGCAGGGAAGCAGTCCGAATGGCCGGCATAGTCAATCTTGGCGCCTTCCACCATCAGGAAGAAGCCCTTCTTGGAATCCTTGGACAGTTTTTCGATGGAAGACTTGGTGATATCGGCCAGGAAGCTCAGCGTCTCTTCCGTGGCGTATGCGCCCATGCGGTTGTCCAGGCAGATGAGCTTGCCGTTTACCTTGTCCACAGCCGTGGCGTCCTTGGTGTAGCTGTAGCCGTTGGCCTTGATGCCGGAAAGCATGTCCACGCCATCCTGGCGGGGTTTTTCCAGATAGTCGGTGCCGGGGCCGCAGATGAGGTCTACGTCGCTGGTGAGCCAGTAGCGGGTGATGCGGTCGGTGCTGTCGCGTTCGGAGGTATGGCCGTAGAACACGGCGGGAGTGGCATCTGCGATGTCACCCAGGGAAACCACGCCCGTAGCCTTGCCCAGGGCTTTGAAATAGTCCGTGAGCGGGGAATATTCCTCGGAGCCGTCGTGGTTGGCCGATATATGGCGCGTCCAGGACAGTTTGCCGGTGGCCAGGGCGCTGCCGCCGGAAGCGGAATCGCCGATGAAATCGTCCTGCGGATTGTAGAACTGGATGCCGATGCTCTTCATCTTGAGGATGCTCAGGTCGCGGTTATTAGCATAGGCGCCGGCCACAATCTGGTTCAGGCCCATCCCGTCACCGATGAGGAAGATCACATTCTTGATCTTCTTGTTGCTGCCGTCGTTCCGGTACGTGGGCGTATAGGTGGGAATTCGCTGGGTAAGCTGCAGTTTTTCGTTCTGGAAACCGGAGAAGCTGCGGGTGGCGGCGTCCAGCTTCTTGGTGCCGGTGACGCCGGCCTGCACCTCGTGCTTGCCCATGATGAAGTTCTTGTTGCCCCAGTCGCTGAAAAAGAGCGAGGCTACCGCCGGTTTGTCCGTGTTGATGATGTCCACGCCCAGTTTCCAGAAGGTAAAGTAGGCGGTGGTGCCTTCCGGGGCCTCCCAGAAGCGGATGGGCTTGCCCATGGCGTGCACCTTGGCAATGGCGGCCTTCACAGCCTCCAGTTCGGGGTCTATCATGCGCCCTTTGCCGTTCCATTTTTTTGCGAACATCCTGAAAGAGTTGCTCACCATGCCCACCTGGGCCAGCTGTTCCGGCGTGTAGTTATCCCGGATATCCCCGTCGTAGTAGATCCACTTGGGATACTCGGTGAACTTTTCGGGTGCCGGCACATTGCCGGTAATCACCACCTGCACGCCGTCCGGGCTGCAGAACACATCCGGATACTGTTCCAGGACCTTGATCACCTCCGAAAGTTCCGGCTCCGTAGGGCTCTTGAGTTCCACCATCAGGATCAGGCGATCCTTGCTGCGGGGCCACATTTGACCGCCGTTGGCCCGGAAGGTCTGGACGATAGGCTGTACATACATGCCGTCAAAATTGCGCTCTGGCGTGAGGTCTTTCAAATCGTGCCCTACAAGCAATTGTCCTTCAAACAGATGGACATCGGCCTCGATGGAGGCGCAGTGCTGGGAATAGGCCTCCCAGAAGGGTGCGGTGCGCACGTAGTCGTTGTGGGAATGCAGGATCACGGGCAGCTGGGCTGCAGCGGAAAGCGGCAGCAGGCAACACAGGAAAAGCAGCAGTTTTTTCATAAGGGTTTAGTAATAAAGGTTTTCGACGGGAATGCGGGAGAATCGCTTCTGGCCCGGGGCCCGCCAGGTCCAGAACAGTGCCTGGCCTTCATAATCTTCCAGATAAATGAGCCGATAAGGATGCAGGCCCTTCTTCAGCGCGAAACGGCCCGAGGAAGGGATGGCCGAATGGGAACCGTCGTTGTCCACCACGCGGGTGCCGTCGATATCCAGCACGGCGCCGTCGTCGCTAACCACGGTGAATTCCCAGACACCGTCTTCCGGTACATCCAGATAGCCGCTGAATATATAGCCGAAGTGGTCCTCGTCCGGAGCCAGGCGGATGGAAGGTGCCTGCATGGTGCCGGATGCCACCACCGGACTGGCCAGGACATCGGCCGTGCAGCTGTAAGCGCCCCGATGATAGGTGTAACGGCAGCCGTGCTTGAGGCCGCTGATACGGGTAGGCTCCCGGAACAGGGCCTTGGTAGCCATGACAGAGAGGACAGGGGAGGGCTTATACCCCTCCAGGAAGGCGCGGGCCTTGATGGGGTAGCTTTGGGTAATCTCGAACGGCAGATGGTATTCCGGGCTCTCCTGCGTGGGCTCGCTGCCGTCCAGCGTGTAGCGGATTACGGCGCCCGGGGTGCGGGAACCCAGGGTGACGGTGGTCTTGTCCTTGAAGAGTTCCAGGTCTTCCAGCACATAAGGCGTGGAGACCATGGGTTCGGTGCTCAGGGAATAAGGGGCCGGCAAGGCGTCCCGGCTGTGGTCCGGGGTGGCCGATAAACGGAAGGACAGCGTGCCGCCTTCCAGGATTTCTTCGTACAACAGGTAATTGCGTTCCACCGGCTTTCCGTTCAGGAGTACATCGGCGATGTACGGATGCTCGGGATGATCGGCCTGGATGGTGAGCGTCTTGCCGTTGCCCAGTTTGATTACGGCTTCCTTGAACAGGGGCGCCACCAGCTGGTATTCGCCGCTGCCGGGGCAGGCGGGATAGATGCCCAGCGAAGAGAGGATGTACCAGGCGCTCATCTGGCCGCAGTCCTCGTTGCCGCAAACTCCCTCCGGGGTGGTGTCGTACATGGTGGTAAGCAGTTCACGCACAATTTCCTGCGTGCGGGAAGGAGCCCCCAGCCAGTTGAAGATGTAGGCCATGTGGTGGCTGGGCTCGTTGCCGTGGGCGTACTGGCCCAGATAGCCGCTGATGTCGGAGATGGTGACGTTGGCGCTGCGGGCATCGTAGGTGAAGAGGGAATCCAGCGCAGCCAGCATGGGCTCCCGGCCGCCCATCAGGGAAGTGTGGCCGGCTACATCGTGCGGAACGAAGAAGCGGGACTGCCAGGGAATGGCTTCGGTGTAGTCGCGGGTGCTGGAAATGGGGTCGAAGGGCGTGGTCCAGCCTCCGTCGGTCTTGCGGCCGCGCATGAAGCCGGTGGAACCTTCGAAGACGTTCTGATAATGGAGGGCGCGGCGGTCGTAGGCCTTGGCAATGTCCTGATGGCCCAGGGATTCCGCCATGCGGGCTATGCACCAGTCGTCGTAGGCGAATTCCAGCGTCTGGGAAGTGGCTTCCTTCACCAGATTGGCGGGGACATAGCCGTATTGGGTGTACAGGGCCGATATGTTCTTGCCCTTATAGCGATTCGATGAAGCCACCATGGCCTGCAGGGCTTTTTCGCCGTCGTAACCCCGGATACCGTGCAGCCAGGCATCGGCGATGACCGGCACGCTGTGATAGCCGATCATGGTGTGGGTCTCCCAGTTGGCCAGCGGCCAGATGGGCAGTTCGCCGGTGCAGTCGAAGATGTCCAGCATACTGGCGATCATATCGTTCACCAGGGTCGGGTTCACCAAGGTCTGGAGCGGATTCCAGCTGCGGAAGGTGTCCCAAAGGGAGAGGGTAGAATAATAGTGCGTACCGCCCTTCCACTGGACATTTCTATTCTTGAAGTTGCGGTACAGGCCGTCTACGTCTTCCATGCGGTTGGGGCACACCAGCGTGTGGTACAGGCAGGTATAGAACTGCTCCGTGGGACCGCCCTTCACGCGGATGCTGCCCAGGGCCGTTTCCCACTGCGCCGTTGCCAGGGCGCGCATGCGGTTGAAGCCGGTTTCGGCTGTTTCGGCCAGGCGGTTGGCCTTGGCGCCCTCAACGCCGGTGTAGGAAATGCCGGCGTAAACCACCAGTTCCTTGGTATCGTCGGGGAAGGTAAGCAGCAGTTTGCCGGGCTCCGGTTCTTCGGTTTTCTGGAACGGCACGGAGAAGGCGGCCGATAAGTAAATGTCGCGGTTCTCGGCCCAGCCGGAGACCAGGCGGTGTCCGCTCACTTCCTGCTTGCCCTGCAGCTCCAGGCTGGCGCTCTGGGTGTGGGTGCCCTCGCCGATACTGTGCAGGGCGTCAATGAGGAGCAGGCGTTCTCCCTTACCGCTGAAGGTGTAGCGGTGTACGCCCACGTGCGGGGTGGCGGTGAGTTCCGCCGTGAGGCCGATACTGGGGCACTCCACTTTGTAATAACCGGGTTGGGCCTGTTCCAGCTTGTGGTCCAGCGGAAGCGGAGCCACCTGGTCCAGACCGGGAGTGAAGAGGAAATCTCCCAGGTCGGCGCAGCCGGTGCCGCTCAGGTGCGTGTGGCTGAATCCCAGGATGGTGCTGTCGGAGTAATGGTAGCCGGAGCAGCCGTCCCAACCCTCGGTGCGGGTATCCGGACTCAGTTGTACCAGGCCGAAAGGCGTGGTGGCGCCGGGATAGGTGTGTCCGTGTTCGCCGGTTCCGTTAAAGGAATATACTTGGGAAATGGGGGCCTTCCCCGTTCCCGTACAGGCAGTGAGAAGGACTGCAAGGGCAAGGGCCGTGAGCCCGGTAATGTGGTGTTTCATGGTATCAGCTTCAGTTCATACAAAGATACGAAAGATATTTGAAAAAAATGCTTACCTTTGTGTTCTATGGGAAAACGATTTACCATTGTGGCCGTCACGGCTTTAGCGCTCCTGATAGCAGGGATTGTCCTGGCCGTATTACGTCTGTATAAAAACGGCACTGAGGCCCCTGCAGCTGCGGAAAATGCCCCCGCTTCCTGGTCTGTCCTGAAAGCCATCCCCTCCGATGCCAACGCCGTCTGGGTATTCGACGGATCGGCCAAAGCCGCCCGTGTGCTGGCCGATTCCATCGGCTTCGTGCAGGGCTTCCTGGCCCCGGAAAATCCGGCGTTCATGGCCTTCCTGCAAGGCCTGGACCGTAGCCGCATGGCCGTTTCCCTGCACAACAGCGGTTCGCTGGTTCCGCTGGTGGCCGCGGAAGTAGCGGAGCCCGACTCCCTTACCCTGGTGCGGGCTGCCCGCGCCGGACTCAAAACCCTCAGGAAAGACGGCTACTTCCTGGCCTCCCGTTCGGAAACCTTCCTGAATGGCGCAGCACGTCATTTGAACGAAGAAAGCTCCATCCTGGGCGCCCGCCATCTGCAAGACCTCCTGCGTAGCGTTTCCGGTCCGGCGGTGCTCTTCCTTTCTCATGCACAGGCCGGAAAACTGGTCCAGACCTATGCCGGAACGGCCAACCGTCAGCAAGCCACTTTCGTAAAGAATCTCACCGCCTGGAGCGCCTGGAGCGTCCGGGACCTGGAAAAAGACCATATCGTACTCAAAGGCACCGCGCTGCCGGGAGAATCGGCCGCCAGTTATTTCGGCGCCTTTGCGGGAATCCCGTCAGCCAAAGCCGAATTCCCGGAAGTGCTGCCCTATGGCACTTGCTCCGCCTTTTCCATCCCCGTGGCCGATGCCCAGGCCCTGCTGAACGCCCGCCGCAGCTTCGAGGACGGCAACGGCCGCCTGGTGGCCTATAACAAAGCCCTGAAGAGCAAAAGCGGCCGGCCCCAGTCGCCGGAAGAGTGGTTCGTGAACCTGCAGCCCAAGGAAGTGGTGCATGCCCGTTTCCGCACCGACGACGGCGTGGAGCGTGACGCCCTGCTGGTTCGCAGTGCCCGTGACCTGAAACTGGGCTCCGAAGCCCCTAATCCCTATCGTGGCTGCTTGGCCCTTCTGCTGGGGAACGATTTCAGTGCGCCGGATACGCTTTGTGCCAGTCTCAACAGCCACTGGACGCTATACGGAGACCTTCCCACCCTGCGTGCCATCGCCGATAAGGATTTCATGAGTTATAAACTCAAGGAACGCCTGTCAGACGCTTCCGTTTCCCTTCCGGACGGCTTTGTGGCCTATGCTTCGCTGTCCGATCATCCGGAAACCATCCGCGATCTCTTTTCGGCCAGCCTGGCCCAGCCGCTGCAGGATTTCGTGCAGGGGGCGGGCTTTGCGCCGGCCAGCTTGGGAATGGATTTGTCGGGTGAGCGTCCGTCGCTGCGCCTCAGCGTGGATACCCGTGTGCTGAAAGGCACCAAGGTACAGGTGCTGGAGCGCGATACCACCGTGGTGGTTCCCACCGGCCTGTTCCCGGTGA
>CAMYWP010000022.1 GCA_947302825.1 uncultured Bacteroidales bacterium | reverse complement strand
GTGAAACCGGTCAGCAGGAAGTGGGCGGCTACTACGATACCTTCGCCCAGTTCCTCACCATCAATACTCCCGGTTCCTATTACTTCACCGGCGGCGGCAACTACACCGCTCCCGTGGTGGCCCTGGGCTACAGCGCCAACCTGAAGTGGGAAACCACCACCACATGGAACGCCGGTCTCAACTTCGGTTTCTGGAACGACCGCCTCACTGCTGGTGTAGACTTCTACAAGCGCGATACCCGCGACATTCTGAACTACATCCCGGTTCCCGGTCTGTCCAACCTCACCAACTACCTGAACACCAACATCGGCTCCCTCACCAACATGGGTTATGAGATCGACCTGAACGGTGTTATCATTGAAACCCGCAATACCAGCTGGACCCTGGGCGTGAACATGGCCTACAACAAGAACACCGTGACCAAGCTCACCGCCTCCGACGAAAATGCAGCCGGCGTTGAAACCGGCGGCATCTCCGGCGGTACCGGTAACAATGTACAGTTGATCCAGGTGGGTTATCCCATGCGCACCTTCTACCTGTATCAGCAGGTGTACGACAAAGCCGGCAGGCCCATCAACGGCGTTTACGTAGACCAGAACGGCGACGGCCAGATCACGGCCGATGATAAGATCATGACCCATCACGCCGACGCCGACTACACCTTCGGCTTCAACACCAACTTATCCTATAAGAACTGGACTTTTGCCCTCTCCGGTCACGCCGCCATCGGCAACTGGGTATACAACAACGTGGCCTCCGACACCGAAATGCTGGCCGACCTCTGGACCAACAGCTTCGTGTCCAACCGCGTTTCCTCCGCTCCCAATTCCATGTTCACCCAGGCCCAGTACCTGAGCGACTACTATCTGCAGAACGGCAGCTTCCTCAAGCTGGACAACTTCACAGTAGGTTACACCTTCCCGAAGCTGTTCAAGTCCGACTCCGACCATCCTGGTTCCCTGAACATCTTTGCGACGGTCCAGAACATTTACACCTTCACCAAGTACACCGGCATCGATCCGGAAGTGTACGGCGGTATCGACGGCACGGTTTACCCGCGCCCCAGAACTTTTGTCCTCGGTGTTAAGTTTAACCTCTAATCCGGCACGCATCTTATGAAAACCATCAAGAATATTTTAGGCATTGTGGCTGCCAGCGCAGCATTGACTGCCTGCGTGGGTGATCTGAATGTGACGCCGATCGACCCCAACGCCAATACCGTAGACAAGGTGCTCACCTCCCAGGCGGCCCTTGATTCCTATATCTCCGGTGTGTATCTGGGCTTTGCCACTTCCGGCTACTACGGCCCCAACGGCAGCGCTTCCATTTCCGGTCTGGACGGTGGCGCCTCCCAGTACATCCGCGGTCTGTATCATCACCAGGAGCTCACCACCGATGAGTGCGTGTGCGGCTGGAACGACCAGACCATCAAGAACTTCCACTACATGAACTGGACTACGGACGATACGTTCATCTATGCGTTCTATTCCCGTCTGCTCATGCAGGTATCTGCTGCCAACGAGTTCATCCGCGAGGTGAATCAAGTGAACTTCGACCCTGCTGTCACCAAGCGTTACATTGACGAAGCCCGCGTCCTGCGCGCCATCGCCTATTATCACGCCATCGACTGCTTCGGCAACGTTCCTTTCGCCACCGAAAACGATGTAGTGGGCACCAACCCCGATCAGATCTCCCGGGCTGCCCTCTTCGAGTGGCTGGATGAAGAACTGCAGGACATCATCGCCGGCAACAACCTGCCCGGTAAGAACAATGTAGTGGCCGGCCACGTGAGCATGGGCGCTGCCAAGTTCCTGCTGGCCAAGCTGTACCTGAATGCAGAAGTGTTCACGGGCAAGGCCATGTGGAACGACTGCGCTTCCGTGCTGAAAGACATCATGGACGACGGTTACAGCCTGCACACCACCTCCGCCGGCGTGTACTCTCCTTACCAGGAGCTCTTCCTGGCCGACAACGACCGTTGCACCGACGAAATCATCTTCGCCGTGCAGCAGGATGGCCTGTACACCCAGAGCTACGGCGTTACCAACTACATCATCTTCGCCTCCACCGGCGGTGAGATGGATCCCGACGCCATCGGCATTTCTTCCGGTTGGGGCGGTCTCCGCATGACACCGGAATTCTATGCCAAGTTCTCCAACGACGATCAGCGCAAGCTCTTCTACACCGCAACGCAGAAGGCCAGCATCGACGACATCGGCGAATTCTCCAACGGTTATGCCTTCATGAAGTTCCTGAACCGCACCAGCACCGGTGACTATGGCCAGGAAATGGGCTTCGTGGACACCGACTTCCCGCTCATGCGTTACGCCGACGTGCTCCTGATGGCAGCCGAATGCCAGGCCCGCGGTGCTTCTATCGACGGTCTCTCCGCCTTCAATCAGGTACGTGAGCGTGCCGGCCTGAATCCGGTGTTCGCCCTGAACCTGGACGACATCCTGGACGAGCGTGCCCGTGAACTCTATCAGGAGTGCTGGCGCCGCAACGACCTCATCCGCTTCGGCAAGTTCACTTCCGGTTACACCTGGCAGTGGAAGGGCGAAGTGCAGGAAGGTCGTGACGTGGAGAGCTATCGCCGCCTGTTCCCTATTCCGGACAGCGACCGTCTGGCCAACTCCAACCTCCAGCAGAACGAGGGCTACAAATAATAGATGAACTGCCTTATGAAGAAAATAGTATCGATTATTCTTGCAGGTGCGGCCGCCCTCGCCGCCGTTTCCTGTGCCAAGCAGGAGTTGGTGCAGTTTGACGACAGCAAGGCCACGGCCCCCGTCGTCAACGCCTACGATGTCACCGATGACGGTGTATTCGTGAACTTCAGTGCCGCCTCCTTCAACCAGAGCTTCAACCAGAAGATGCCGGTGAGCCACTCACTGGTTCTGCTCACCGTGGACGGCAAGCCCGCCAACAAGGTGCTTTCCTCCTCCATCAACGGCAATATTATCAGTGTTTCCAAGACGGCCCTCTGCCGTACCCTCATCGCCCAGGGTTACCAGGAAGGCGCCATCGTCTCCCTGGAAATGGCACTCCGTGCTTCCATGCAGGAAGCTGCCCGTGACAACACGCGCAACGGTTACGTGGAGGCTGTGGGTCATATCTCGGTTCCCAGCTTCGAGGTAATCGTGCCTCAGGGCAGCCCGTACGAGGAATACACCGAAATCAGCAACTGGTCTGTGATCGGCTCCCTGTCGGCCTATGAAATCTCCTGGGACAACGACCTCGTGATGTGGACCGACGGCAAGGGCAACCACGTGGCTGCTCACGTGACCCTCACGGCCAATGACGAATTCAAGTTCCGCAAGGATCAGGATTGGGGTGTGAACTTCGGCGGTGACTTCGGTGGCCTGGACAACGAGTTCTCCCTCACCCAGGACGGTCCCAACATCAAGGTGGGCGCCGATGGCGTGTACGACCTCTTCTTCAGCGAGTCCGGCAGCGCCTGGATTTCCAACGCCTACGATCCTTATCCGGATTACACCGAAACCAGCGCCTGGTCCGTAATCGGCTCCCTGTCCAACTACGGTATCAGCTGGGACGGCGACATCGCCATGATTTCCGACGGTACTTCGCACGTGGCTCTTAGCGTGTCTATCGCTGCCGACGACGAATTCAAGTTCCGTAAGGATGCTGCCTGGACCGAGAATCTGGGTGGTGAATTCGCCGGCATCGACACCGAGTTCGCCGTGACGCAGGATGGTCCCAACATCAAGGTGGGAGCCGACGGCGTCTTCGACCTCTTCGTGAACCCGGGTGCCGGATCGGCCATCATCGCCAATGCTTCCGGTGCCAAGGTCTCCTACATCATCGGCGGCGACGAACCCGAACCCGAACCGGAGCCTGTGACCGGCTGGAACATCATCGGCCTGAACGGCGACTGGGACAACGACATCCTGGCCACCCAGGACGGCAACATCTGGACGGCCTACATCACCGCCGAAGGCGACACCGAATTCAAGTGGCGCAAGGATGGCGGCTGGGACGAGAACTATGGTGGCGTGATGACCGCCCTTGATGAGCCGTTCGCGGCTGTTGCCGGTGGCGACAACATCAAGGTCAGTGCCGGTTTCTACAAGGTACAGCTGGATACCGATGCCCTCACCATCACCGTTTCCAACGGCCAGGTATGGGCGCTGATCGGTGTGAACGGCGACTGGAACAACGACATCGACATGGTCCTCACGGACGGCAAGTGGGTGAGCCCGGTGACCAAGATCTCCGGCGAATTCAAGCTCCGCGAGAACCACGGTTGGGATAACAACCGCGGCGGTGACTTTGTGGCTGTAGGTGAGCCGTTCGCGGCTGTTGCCGGTGGCAACAACATCAATGTGCCGGAAGGCAACTATGTGGTGACCTACGATCCCGAGGCCGAGACCATCGTCATCGACGAGACCGGCTGGGGCCTGGTGGGCACCATCAACAGCTGGGGCGGTTCCCCGGATATCATCCTCAAGGAAGAAGGCCTGTTCCTGGTAGCCAGGAACGTCGCTCTCTCCGAGACCGATGAGATCAAGATCCGCTACAAGAGCAGCTGGGACGAGAACCGCGGCGGCCGTACTTCCATCGGCGTGCCCGTGCTGGCCGTTCCCGGTGGTGACAACATCAAGCCCGGTGTGGCCGGCAACTACGATGTGTACTACCGTCCTTCCTGCGAAGTGATCATCCTCAATCCTGCCGGCGCCGAACTCAATTACTGGGGCGTTGTGGGCACCATCAACGGCTGGGCTGCTCCGGATGGCATCCTCTTTGAGAATGCCGACGGCCTGCTCCAGACCGGCGAAATGCTCCTGGGCGCTTCCGACGAGATCAAGATCCGCAAGAACGAAGACTGGGCCGATAACCGCGGCGGTAAGTTCGTGGAGCTGGGCCAGCCCTTCGAGGTAACGCCCGGCGGCGACAACATCAAGTTGGGCCGTGAAGCTACGGTTGTGCTGGTGTACGACGCTGCCAACGAGACCATCACCATCAGCGGTGAGTACAGCGGCGACACTCCGTCCCTGCCGGAGCACATGTACATGATCGGCGACGGTGTCGGCGGTTGGGACTGGGAAGCCAATGGCCTGGAGATGATCCCGGTGAACGGAAAGACCGGCCAGTTCTGGGCCATCCGTAACATCGAGGCCGGCAAGGGCTTCAAGTTCAATTCTGTCAAGGCTTGGGGCGGTGACTTCACCGGCCTGGGCACCGACACAGGTTACACCGTGAGCGACAACAACTGCTATGTGGCGGAGACTGGTGTATACATGATTTATGTGGACACCGAGAACAAGAAGCTGTGCGTGGAACCTGCCAAGGTATATGGTATGGGTGGCTGCTTCGGCGGTTGGAACGAGGGTATGGACAATGCCCTGTTCACCGCTTCCGAAGGCAAACTGTCCGTGACCATCCCGGCCAGCGGCGAACTGCGCATCTACGCAGCTTCTTCCATCGCCACCTCCGACTGGTGGACCCGTGAATTCATCATCCTGGAAGGCAAGATTGCCTATCGCGGCAATGGCGGTGATCAGGAGCGCGTGAATGTGGGCGCCGGTCAGAAGGTAACCCTGGACTTCAATGCCGGAACCGGTACCATTGAATAATCCTTTTTCAGGCGGGCGCCCCTGACCGGACGCCCGCTTGCCAATTTTTACGCGTATGAAACGAATTGTCTGGATACTTTGGGCCGCTGTGATGCTGGTGGCCTGCGGGGAAAAGGTAGATCCGGTGACTCCCACACCGCAGGATAATCTTTCCGTTAGTCCCACTACGTTGTCTTTCACCGAAGAAGAGACTTCCACCAAGTTGATTACCGTTACGGCCTCCGGGTCTTGGTCGGCATCGGCATCGGCCAGTTGGATCCATGTCTCGCCGGCTTCGGGTAACGGGAACGGTTCCCTTTCTGTGAAGGTGGATGCCAACACGGGCGAAGGCGCCCGCACGGGCAGCGTGGATGTGGCCTGCGGCAGCAAGAAAGCCAGCGTGAGCGTATCGCAGTCTGGCGCAGCCAAGATAGCTATCGTGCCCTCTCCGGCTGCGTTCGATGGCAATAAGCGCGCTTCCACCACCTACCAGCTGCTGATCTATACCTTCGCCGACAGCAACGGCGACGGTGTCGGCGACTTCAAGGGCATCCAGAACAAGCTGAACTACCTGGATGGCCTGGGCGCCACGGCTTTGTGGCTTAGCCCGGCACATCCTACCAATTCCTACCACGGCTACGACGTAAACGATTACGCAGCGGTGAACCCGCTCTATGGCACCGAGGCCGATTTCAAAAACCTCATTGATGCCGCGCACGCTAAAGGAATTAAGATTTACATGGATTTCGTGCTCAATCATTCCGGTACCGGGAGTGAATGGTTCAAGAGCGTGAAGGCCGATCCCAAGAACAGCCCTTACAGGGACTATTACGTGCTGTCTACCGATCCCACGGCCGACGGACTGGCGGGCAAGATCGACAATTACGGCGGCTCCAAGTCGCCTAACATGGGCGGCTGGTTCTCGCTGGGCGACGGGAATATCGGCTATAAAGGTCGTCTGCACTTCAAAGTGGACTGGACCGGCAGCACTAAGTACGTGACGGTAACCGAGACCACGGAGGCCCCGCAGAATCCCAATACCACCGATGCGGCACGCTGGATCCACGTGGGTTCCAAGGGCAGCCTGGGTATGTACAAGACGGCCGACAATATCTATGAACTCACCATAGATGTGGATACCAACTGGGGCTTCCTGGTGCGTACCTCCAATAGCGACTCCTGGCCTGCCGGCACTAAATACGGCGGATCGGCCGGAAACAGCGTCATTACCTTAGGAAAGCCCTTCCCGCTGGACAATTCCACGGCTTCGGATATCGTCTTTGGCGAAACCACTTATTATTATGGTGCTTTTGGCTCTTCCATGCCGGACCTGACCTATGGCAAGTACACGGATTGTGAGCAGTCCGGTGCTTTCAAGGCCACCGTGGATGCCGCCACCAAGTGGGTGAACCTGGGCGTGGACGGTTTCCGTCTGGATGCCGTCATCTGGATTTACAATGCCCAGATTCCGGCCAACCAGCGCTTCCTGGACCAGTGGTACCAGGCCGTGAACGCCGCTTACAAGGCAGCTGGCCACACTGATAACATTTTCATGGTGGGTGAGGCCTGGGAAGGTCACGGTACCGAAAAGCAGTATTACAAAGGCCTTATCTCCAACTTTGAGTTCGAGTACTTTGGCGCCATCACCAAAGCCATGGGTGGCAGCGGCAGCAGTTTTGCCTCATCGGTAAACGGCTGGTTGAGCGACCACACCATCGAGCGCCCCGATGCCGTCACCTCCATTTTCTTTACCAACCACGACCAGGATCGCGCTTCCGAGTCCCTGGGTAAGAACCTGGCTAAGGAGAAGCAGGCCGCAGCCATGCTGCTCACCTCTCCGGGCAAGCCGTTCATGTATCAAGGCGAGGAACTGGGCTACTGGGGTACCAAAAGCGGCGGCGACGAATATGTGCGCGCGCCCATCGTGTGGGATGACGCCGCTGCCCAGGTTGCCAAGAAGGGCGTGAACAATAAAGTGGACAATAGCATGCTCACGGGCGCGATTTCCGTTGAAAACCAATCGGCCGATGAAAACTCCCTGCTGAACGTGTATAAGTCCTGGAGCCGTCTGCGCAACACCTATCCGGCCCTGGCCACCGGTGAGATGACTCCGGTAAGCCTGTCCGGTTCCTCCTTCGCGGCGTGGTATATGACCTCCGGCAGCCAGAAGCTTCTGGTGGTCCACAACTGCGCCGGGTCTGAAAAGAGCGTCACTGTCTCCGACTCAATGACCAAGCCCATCGCCCTCCTGGGCACCGGCTTCGTGAAGGAACAAACCCTCATCCTGGGTCCCAACTCCTCCGTAGTTTTCCAGTTGTAGGCTAGAAGGAACGGCCTACAAGGGCGTGGGCGAAGCTTTCGAGAGCTTTGAGGGCGTCGGCGGGGAGGGAGGCTTCGGCGGCTTTGCGGATGGCAAGGGCGCTGAGCTCTGCGATGGCGGCCTTGGCGGCATCGGCCACGCCTACGCTGGCGTAAAGGGCTTTCACACGGGCAATCTTGGCGGCTTTTTCCTCTTCTGTAACGGCGGGCGCGTTCAGGGCTTCGTCTATGCCGGCGGCACCTGATTCTTCGGCCTTGATGGTGAGCCAGGATTTTTTGGCGTTGATGATATCTCCGCCAATGGGCTTGCCGAATACCTTTTCGTCGCCATAGGCGTCCAGGTAATCATCGGCCACCTGGAAAGCCAGGCCCAGGTTGTAACCATAATCGTATAAGGCTTTCTGGCTGGCGTCGGAAGCCCCGCCGATGAGGGCGCCCATGCGCGCGGAGCAGGCCAGGAGCACACCGGTTTTGAGGCCGATCATGCGCATGTATTCCGGCATGGAAACGTGGCTGCGCTTCTCGAAATCCATGTCCAGCTGCTGTCCGTCGCACACTTCCGAAGCGGTTTGGGAGAACAGTGCCAAAGCTTGCGGCAATACCGCCTGCGGCGCTTGGGCTATGCGTTTGAAGGCGTCGATGCACATGACGTCCCCGCTAAGGATGGCGGTAACCTCGTTACATTTCTTCCACACGGTCTGGTGGCCGCGCCGCAGGGGACTGCGGTCCATGATATCGTCGTGGATGAGGGTGAAAGTGTGGTAAACCTCCAATCCGGCGGCAGGCTCCAGGATGTGGGGCCCCAGCGTTTCCTGATAGAAGCCGTAAGTGAGCAGGCACAGCCGCGGCCGCAGCCGCTTGCCGCCAATGGCAATCATATACCGCAGAGGGTCGTACAGCCCGGCAGGTTCGGCCTGGAACTGAATCTGGCCAAAGAGGTCTTGCAGAGCCTGGGAGATAACGGTTTCCTGGATCATGATGCGAACATTTTCGCAAAGATAAGAATAATTACAGCCGGAGCGCCCCGCCGCGGTTGAATTCTACCAGATGAGTCTGGAACAGATATTCGTAGGTGGCCTGCACGGCATCGGACTGGGCTTTCACCAGGCGGTTGCGGGCTTCGTTGAATTCGGTGAGAGTGGCTTTGCCGTTCTCGTACTTGGCCTGCTGCAAAACAAAGGCATCCTGGGCTGCTGCCTGGGCATTGTGGGCGCTTTCCCACTTGGCTCTGGCTGCCACGGCGCCGTTCCAGGCCTGCACAATCTCCTTATACAGGTTGTTCTTCACCCGCTGCAGCTGGATTTCCTGGTTACGGCGGTTCACCTGGGCCGTGCGCACCTGGTTACGGGCCGAGAAACGGGTAAAGATAGGGATGCTGAGCGACAGCCCCACATACTGGCTGAAGTTGTTGCGCATCTGATCCCAGAAGCCCTGCGTGGCGAAGCTGGTGTAATAATTGGTTCCCAGACCTGCACTCAAGGAAAGGGTAGGGTAGAGTTGGGCCTTGGCGATGCGGATGGAATGTTCCGTGCCCAGCAGGCGCAGCTCTTCGGCGCGGATGGCGGGACGGATACCCACTGCATCGGCGAAAATGTCATCGGGAGAACTGATGTAAACCTCCTCCATCTGCAGTTTGGGCCGCTCCACGGAGAAACCGTGCCAGACGGGCAGTTCCAGCAGCTGGGAAAGGTCCAGCAGGGCGGCGCGCACGTTGTTTTCCGCCTGCACCAGTGTGAGCTGGCTTTGCGCCATGGAGGCTTCCTGCTGCGAGAGTTCGGCGGCCGATGCCTTCCCGTTCTCGAACAGACCCTTCAGACGCACTACCTGCAGCGAGTCAATGGCGTGTTGCTCTCGCGCCACGCCCAGGATCTCGTAATTGTACAGGATCTGGACATAGGCTTTGGCCACGGAAACGCGGACATCATCGCGGGCCTTCTCCAGGTCTTCGGTGGCGGCTTCCAGGTTCAGCCGGGCCAGTTTGATGCGGTTGGGCGTGGCCAGACCGTCGAACAACGGCATGCCGCTATTCAGGTTGAAGCCCGAGGATGCGGTGTTGCCGCTCTTATAGGTGTTGTCCCCGCCGATACCACGGCCGAAACTCCAGTTTTGGCTGGCCGATGCGCTCAAATTGGGCACCCAGGACCAATCGGCCGTATTCTTGTCGATGGCCGTGCGCTCCAGCGTAGCTTCCTGCTGAGCCACGGTGAGGTTGTGATTCAGCGCCCAGTCTATACACTGCTGAAGGGTCCAGGGACGGGAAATGTCCGGGAGGGAGTCGGTGGGCGCCTGCAGCAGCGCCAACGCGATCAATAAGGTTTTCATGGCTACTTCTTCTCCGTGTTGATAATCTGCGGGCCGCGGACCTTTTCGCTTTCCTTGAGACCTTCCTTGATTTCGATGTTCACGCCGTCGGAGAGGCCGCAGGTTACGTCGCGGCGCTCATAGCCATCGGCCCCCTGAACATAGACATAGGTTTGATCGCCGTCGTATTGGATGGCGCTTTCCGGGAGGGTAAGCACGTTCTGGACCTCCTGCAGCACAATCTCGGCGTTGGCGCTGTAGCCGCTGCGGATGGTTACGCTGTCCGGCACGCTCACGGACGCCTTTATTTCGAAGAGGTTGGTGCCGTTGGACTCGGTGGCCTTGGGGGCGATGTACTCCAGTGCAGCGTCGAAGGCCAGGTCCTGCAGGGCACCCACGGTAATGCGCACCGGCAGGCCCACGTGCAGGCGGCCCACTTCCGTCTCGTCGATGTTGCCGTCGAAGATGAGGTCGTTCATATTGGCCACCGTGGCGATGGTGGTACCGTCGTTGAAGGTGTTGGACATGGTCACGGAGTTACCCACCTTCACCGGCACGTCCAGGATAAGACCCGCGATGGTGGAACGGATAAGGGTGGTACTTCCGCTCTTGTTGGAGGAAGCCACGCCGTCCCGAACTATCTCCAGCGCTTCCTGGGCGATAGCGTGCTCTTCCTGGGCCTGGTGCAGGGCCTGGAGCACTTTCTCGTACTCATCGGCGCTCACCAGCTGCTGGTCGTAGAGCTTCTTTTCGCGGTCGTGGTTGGTCTGGGCCTGCTTCAGGTTCACTTCGCTCAGGCGCACGCGGCTCTGGGCGCTGGCCAGCTGGCTCATGTCCGGAATCACCTTGAGCTTGGCGATGATTTCGTTCTGTTGCACCGTTTCGCCGGCCTTCTTGTACACTTCGGCCACGATGCCGTTCAACTGCGGCTTTACGTTTACCTCATCGCGGGGCTGGATTTTTCCGGTGACCACGGTACTCTTGGAGATGTCGCCCATCTGGGGCACCAGCTCCTGATACACGGCTTCTTTGGGTTTGGAACGCTGGAACAGGTAGGCGAAAGTGCCCACGAATACGGCTGCCACCAGCACGATAATCAGAATTCTACCAAACTTTTTCATATAACGTTTAATTTATTATTCATCTCTCATGGCGTCCACCGGCTTGATCTGCATGGCGCGGGTGGCGGGCATCAGGCCGGCCACTACGCCCAGCACGGTTAGGAGCGAGGCGGCCAGCACCGCCGTAGCAAAGGGCACCTGGAAGGGTGCTTTCAGGATGCCGTCCTGGGTCATGGCCAGTTCTACGCCGTACAGGATCAGTACGCTGAATACGATACCCATCATGCCGGCCACCAGGGTAAGGACCGTGCTCTCGGAAATGATCTGTCCCAGGATTTGCCGGGGCGTGGCGCCGATGGCCCGCCGGATGCCGATCTCCGTGGTGCGCTCCTTCACGCTCACCATCATGATATTGGACACGCCGATCACACCGGCCAGCAGGGTTCCCAGGCCGATAAGCCAGATCAGAAAGCTGATGCCTTTGAACAGGTTGTCCACAATGCCGAAGATAAGCTGGGTGTTCAACAGGAACATGGCCTGTTCGTCGGTGGGATCCACATAGTGTGCCCGGGCAATCACTTCCCGAACGCGCGGGATAATATCGTTCATGGTGATGCCTTCCTTCGCGGTGAAGCAAAGCATATATACGCGGTCGCCCAGGTTATACACCTTGCGCGCCTGGTTGATGGGGATGGTGACGGCATCGGACGCCCTACCGTTGATGTTGATGCCGCCGCTTTCTTTCCAGTCGACGCCGATAACACTGTAGTAGGAGCCGTCAATGCGGATGCGCTGCCCGCAGGGGTCGCCGCCTTCCGGGAACAGTTCATCGTATACTTTCTTGCCCAGCACGCACACTTTCCGTTCCTGGGCGTTGTCGCTGTCGTTCAGGTATCGGCCGTACATCATGCGCGGGGTCTCGATGTTGGCATAATCGGCCCGGGCGCCTTTGACCACGGCGCTGGAAGAGGTGTTGTCGTTCCGGCTTACGCTTTTTCCCCACAGGCTCACCACGGGGGTGATGGTCTCCAGTTCGGGCACCAGGTTGCGCAGGCGGTCCAGATCGGCGTAATTCATATTCCAGGAACGGCCTTTCTTGAAGCCCTTGTACGGCTTGGAGGTTTGGTCGGCGAAGACGATGCAGGTGTTCTGGGCAAAGCCGTCGAACTCGTTCATCAGGATTTGCTTGAGGCCTTGCCCGCCGCCGGTCAGGAGCATGAGCATGAACACGCCCCAGAACACGCCGAAGCCCGTCAGGAGGCTGCGGCTCCTATTGCGCAGGATGCTGTCCAGAATCTCCCGGAAAGTATCGGTATCAAACCACTTTTTCATTCGGCACGCAGGGCTTCAATAGGTTTCACTTTGGCGGCTTTCCAGGCCGGGATGATGCCGGCCAGTGTACCGGCCACAATAAGCAGCAGGGTGGCTTCCAGCGCCACGTCCAGGCCCACGGAAGGATTCACCAGCATGCGGATTTCCTCAAAGCCGATATTCACGCCCCGCTGGCCCACGGTCTTGTCCAGTACCTCGCAGGCTATCATGCCCAGGAACATACCCACGTAGCCGAAGATGGCCGTAATGGTCACACTTTCGGCGATGATGAGGCTCAGGATATTGTGCGGTTTGGCGCCGATGGCCTTGCGGATGCCGAACTCGTGCGTGCGTTCCTTTACCGTGATGAGCATGATGTTGGAAACGCCCACGATGCCGCTAACCAGGGTCAGGAGGCCCAGGATCCACATGGCGAGGCTCAGGATGCGGCTGGCATTGGACATCTCCAGATTATCGGTATAGCCGTTGCGCACCCAGATGCCTCGGCGGTCGTCGGGGGCGATATCGTGCATGCGCTTGAGGGCACCGGTATAGGAATCCTCGAAGTCCTGGTGCTCTTTGAGCGTACTGGGACCGTTCACCGTAAAGGAGATGTCCTCAATTTTATCCGTATGGTCGTAGATTCCTTTATAGGTGGAGTAGGGGATGGGGCAGGTCTGGCGGAAATCCTGTTCGTCGGTGTGATAGATGCCCACCACGCGGAAGGCCACGCTTCCGGCGCTGATCCACTGGCCGATAAGGGCTTCCGGATTCCGGGGGCTCAACTCTTTAGCTTGAGAGCGGCTCACCACAATCACTTTGCGGCGGCCTTTGATATCGTCGACGTTCAGGAAACGTCCGGCCGACATCTGCAATTTTTCGGTTTCCTGGAAATCGGGCATGACGCCCCGCATCCAGCCGTTTACGTTCCGGCCTTCCAGCGTCAGTTTCACGGACTGGGAGGAGGTGGCAACAGACACGTTGCCGATTACACCTTCCCATTCAGGGCCTTCCGTATAGTTGAGGTCCCGCTGGTCCAGCTGGATATTGCGGTTCTCCTTATAGCCGGCGTAGGGCTTGGAGGTGCGCCAGCCCGATACGGTGACCGTCTGGCTCACATACTGTTCCATGTTGCCGGAGAACGAATTCATGAGTCCGTTTCCGGCTCCCAGCAGGGCGATGAGCAGAAAGATGCCCCAGCTCACGGCAAATCCCGTGAGGGCGGTCCGGAGCTTGTTCTGCCGGATGCTGCTGGCTATTTCGTGGAAGAGTTCGCGCATTACTTGATAATGGTGCCGCCCCAGGCAGTATGCCGGGTGTTTTCTTCAATTTCGCCGATGATACCGTCCTTGATGTGGATGATCTTATCCGTCTCGTTGGCCACGCCGCCTTCGTGGGTGACCACGATGATGGTGATGCCGTCTTCCTGGTTCAGCTGTTTCAGGAGCTGCATCACTTCCACGCTGGTCTTGGAGTCCAGGGCGCCGGTGGGCTCATCGGCCAGGATGATCTGCGGCTTGGTGATGAGGGCGCGGGCAATGGCCACGCGCTGTTTCTGGCCGCCGGACATTTCGTTGGGGAAGTGCTTGGCCCAGGGGGTGAGCCCCATCTTCTCCAGGTACTCCATGGCCATCTCCTGGCGCTTGCGGCGGGGAACACCTTGATAATATAAAGGCAGCTCCACATTCTCCAGGGCCGTTTTGAAGCCGATCAGGTTGAAGCTCTGGAACACGAAGCCGATCATGCGGTTGCGATAATCGGCCGCCTGTTTCTCCGTGAGGTCCTTGATCAGTTTGCCATCCAGGTGGTACGTACCTGTATCGTAGTTGTCCAGGATGCCCAGGATGTTCAGAAGCGTGGATTTACCCGAGCCGGACGCACCCATGATGGATACGAATTCCCCCCGCTCGATACTCAGGTTAATACCTTTGAGTACGTGCAGGGGTTGCCCGTTGTTGTATGTCTTGTTTATGTCTTTCAGCTCGATGAGGGCCATATCTCGACTGTATTAGTATCCTATTACACTGCAAAGATAGAACGGATTTTTGAATCTACCAAATCTTTTTTCACCTGTTAGACGAAAAACCCGCCCGTCCGGTTGGCCCTTTCAGCAAAAAACTTGCCGAAATTGAGAATAATTCACTAATTTAGCGGTTCAAAACAATGACGATTATGGCAGATTCTATCAAGAAAACCCTCCGTGACTCGGCCGCCATGCGCTGGACAGCGTTGTTGCTGCTGGCCCTGGCCATGTTCTGTTCGTATATTTTCATGGACATCCTGTCCCCCATCAAGGACTTGATGCAGGAGACCCGCGGCTGGGATTCTACGGCTTTCGGCACCATGCAGGGCTCGGAAGTGTTCCTGAACGTGTTCGTTTTCTTCCTCATCTTCGCGGGTATTATCCTGGACAAGATGGGGGTGCGCTTCACGGCAGTGCTCAGTGCAGGCGTGATGCTGGTGGGCGCCCTTATTAAATGGTATGCCGTAAGCGAATCCTTCATGGGCAGCAGCCTGGAAACCTGGTTCACCAATAACCTCAATTATATTCCGCTCTTCGATGAACTGGGCGTGTCACCGTTCTACCGGGGCATGCCGGCATCGGCCAAACTGGCGGCCTGCGGCTTCATGATCTTCGGCTGCGGCTGTGAAATGGCCGGTATTACGGTGAGCCGCGGTATCGTCAAGTGGTTCAAGGGCCGCGAGATGGCCCTGGCCATGGGTTCCGAAATGGCCCTGGCCCGTCTGGGCGTAGCCACCTGCATGATCTTCAGCCCCTTCTTCGCTAAGTTGGGCGGCCACGTGGACGTATCCCGTTCCGTCGCTTTCGGTGTGGTGCTCCTCTGCATCGCCCTCATGATGTGCATCGTGTATTTCTTCATGGACAAGAAACTGGACGAGCAAACCGGTGAGGCCGAAGAAAAGGACGATCCTTTCAAGGTGAGCGATATCGGCAAGATTCTCTCCGACGGCGGCTTCTGGATCGTGGCCCTGCTGTGCGTGCTTTACTACAGCGCCATTTTCCCGTTCCAGAAGTATGCGGTGAATATGCTCCAGTGCAACCTCACGCTCACGGAGCCGGCGGCCGATTCCTTCTGGGCCGGTTCCAGCGTCACCATCATCCAGTATCTGATTATGCTGGTGGTGGCTGCCGCGGGCTTTATCAGCAACTTCCAAAAGGACAAGACCCGCAAGTACCTGTTCCTGGGTATTTCCGTAATCGCCCTCATCGCCTATTGCTATATGGGCTATATGCGCCAGAGCGCCGAATCCATCTTCGCTGTGTTCCCGCTGCTGGCCGTGCTCATCACTCCCATCCTGGGCAACTACCTGGACCGCAAGGGTAAGGGTGCATCCATGCTGGTGCTGGGCGCCATCCTGCTCATCGCCTGCCACCTTACGTTCGCATTCGTCCTGCCCGCCTTCAAGGGCAATGATATCGGCGGCGTGATTGTGGCCTATGCCACCATCCTGGTGCTGGGCGCCAGCTTCTCGCTGGTTCCCGCCGCCCTGTGGCCTTCCGTTCCCAAGCTGGTGGACGCCAAGGTGATCGGATCGGCCTATGCCCTTATTTTCTGGATCCAGAACATCGGCCTGTGGCTGTTCCCGCTGCTCATCGGCAAGGTGCTGGACAAGACCAATCCGGGCGTGACGGATCCCACCCAGTTCAACTACACCGCGCCGCTGGTGATGCTGGCCTGCCTGGGTATCGCGGCCCTGATCCTGGGCCTGGTGCTCAAGGTGGTGGACCGCAAGAAGGGGCTTGGCCTGGAACTGCCTAATATCCAGGCTCCCGCAGAGGAAGTGGTGGACGGTAATCTGGAACACTGATGACAGCTTCCGCACAGAAGTTTTACAGGCCGGCGGCATGGATTGCGCTGGCCTGTTTAGTAGTGCCGATGTTCGCGTCGTACTACTTCGACGACATGTTTTCCAGCATTTCGTACCTGTTCGACAATCCCACCCTCACGCAGTTGGGCTGGGACGCGGCCGGGTATGGTCTTTACGCCAGCGGCTATAGCGTCCTGTGCGTATTCGGCGGACTGGTCATCGGCGGTATCCTGCTGGACAAATGGGGCGTACGGGTAAGCGGTACCGTCTTCGTGGGCATGATGGCGGCAGGAGCCGGCATGGTGCTTTGGGCGCTGCTCAGCGGTGCCTCATGGTCGCTGCAGGCCGCCTATGTGGGCGTCATGTTCTTCGGCCTGGGCTCCGAAATAGCCGGAACGGCCGTTTCCCGCAGTATCGCCAAATGGTTCCGAGGAGGGCCGATGGCGTTGGCCATGGGCCTCCAGCTGGCTATCGCCCGACTGGGCACGGCCTTCGCCCTGGTGCTTTCCCCCCGCCTGGTCCAGGAGCAGGCAGGCCATGTTTACACACTGTCCGAAACTGCCCGTCCCGCCGTGGTGGGCATGGGCCTGATGGCCCTCGGGCTCATCCTCTGGGCCGTTTTCGTGGCCCTGGATGCCCGCGCCGACCATGGGACTGCGAAGCCTTCTTCGCAGATCTCGGATGAAGAAACTTTCCGCTTCAAGGATGTGCTGAAAGTGCTGGGCAACCGGAACTTCTGGCTGCTGGGACTGCTCTGCGTCCTGTTTTACAGCAGTATCATCGCCTTCAAGAAATTCGCCGGGGCCATTCTTATTCCCCGTTTCGACATTCCCGCCCAGACAGCCGGGTGGATGGTGAGTATGCTGCCGTTCTCCACGGTAGTATTTGCTCCGCTTTTCGGCATGCTGGTGGATAAAGCCGGCAAGGGAACCCGCTGGATGGTATTGGGCGCCATACTGGCGCTCATCGCCCACCTGCTGCTGGCCTTCGCCCCCGCCGGCGTACCCTTCTGGGGCTACCTGGCCATGGTATTCCTGGGCTTCGGCTATTCGCTCGTACCCGCCGCCCTGTGGCCCTCCGTTCCCAAGATTGTTCCGGATAAGGTGCTGGGCACCACATTCGCCCTCATCTATTGGGTGCAGAACCTGGGCCTGCTCAGCTTCAAGTGGATAGCCGGCGTGATTCTGGGGAAACCCGGCAACGGCCCCGTCACCGTAGAACTCATGTTCGTGGGACTCTGCGTAGCCGCCGTGGCGGTGGCCCTCACCTTCCGCCGTACATCGGCCCGCCATCCCGAACTCCGGCTGGACGCTCCCAACCGGTAGCCTTCCCTTCCTGTAGTGCGTGAACCTGGGCGAAAATCGGCCAAAACGCACAGATTCAGTTGTGGCCGAAAGTGAACTTGGGCGAAAAGTGCCTAAAGTGCACGGAATGGGGTAGGTGGCGGGGGATTCGGAAAAAATGCGTACATTTGTAGGCTTTATGTACGAGATACTCGACAACATCAATAGTCCGCT
The DNA here is from genome assembly GCA_947302825.1 of uncultured Bacteroidales bacterium. Lineage (GTDB taxonomy): Bacteria > Bacteroidota > Bacteroidia > Bacteroidales > UBA932 > Cryptobacteroides. The sequence goes on along the minus strand of CAMYWP010000022.1, from coordinate 431 downwards.
GGACCTGAAAAATTTGTCCCCGCAGCAGTTGCAGCAACTCTGTGCGGAGATCCGGCAGTATATGGTGGAATGCTGTGCCGTGAATCCGGGTCATCTGGGTTCCAGCCTGGGTGCGGTGGAACTGATTGTCGCCCTTCATACCATATATAATACACCGGCCGATAAACTGGTCTTCGACGTGGGCCACCAGGCCTATGCCCATAAGATTATCACGGGCCGGAAGGAGGCGTTCAAGCGCAACCGCACGCGGGATGGCATCAGCGGCTTCCCTAAAAGGGACGAGAGTCCGTACGATGCCTTCGGAGCCGGGCATTCCTCCACTTCCATATCGGCCGCACTGGGCTTTGCCGAAGCTGCGCGCCTGACGGGAAGCAAGGACAAGGCCGTGGCCATCATCGGCGACGGGGCCCTCACCGGCGGTCTGGCCTGGG
>CAMYWP010000021.1 GCA_947302825.1 uncultured Bacteroidales bacterium | reverse complement strand
TTACGCGCATCGAAGACAGCGACGGCAATATCCTGGGTCAGTTCCGGGGCCGCAAGCGGGAGGCTCTCTCGCAGCGTGCCACCGGCGCCATGATCCAGATGATGCAGGCCGTGGTGGACCACGGTACGGGCGTCCGCCTGCGTTTCAAATACGGCATCAAGGGAGAGATTGCCGGCAAGACCGGCACCACCAACGACAACTCCGACGGCTGGTTCATCGGTTACACACCCCGCATCACCGCCGGTGTGTGGGTAGGGGCCGAAGACCGTTACGTGCATTTCTCCAACAACAACCTGGGACAGGGTGCCAACATGGCCCTGCCCATCTGGGGGCTTTGGATGCAGAAAGTGATCAAGGACGGGACGCTGGGCATTTCACCCTCCGACGTATTCCCTGAATCCCTGAAAGGCAATTTCTGCAATCCGGGGGCCGAGGAAGGCGCTGCGCCGGAAAAGACAGATTTGGAAAATTATTATTTCGAATAAGATGGCCAAGTATCAATCCATCGCCGTAATTTACGGCTCCGATTCTTCCGAATGGGAAGTGGCGTGCCGCAGTGGGGAATTCACGGCTTCCCGCATCGATGAGTTCCAGTACGATGTCTATGAGATTTTCGCCCGTTTCGGCAGTTGGAAACTGGTGGCCATGCGAAAGGCCAATGCCATGCGCCAGCCCTTCCCGGAAGGGGCTCAGCCGGAGATCGACAAGTCGGATTTCTCCGTGATGGTTTTGGGTGAAAAGGTGAAGTTCGACTTCGCCTACATCATGCAGCACGGCGCTCCCGGCGAGACTGGTCTCCTGCAGGGTTATCTGGAAATGCTGGGCGTTCCGCATTCTTCATGCAGCGCCTTCGTCACCACGGTGGCCTTTGACAAATACTCCTGCAAGAACTACCTTCGTTCACTGGATTATGTTAAGCTGGCTCCGGATGCATTCATCCGCCAGGGAGAAGATATGGAGGCTTTCTGTGAGCAGGTGCTTTCCCGTCTGGGCCTGCCGCTTTTCGTGAAGCCCACCAACGGCGGCTCCAGTTTCGGTATCACCAAGGTGGATCAGGCCGAAGAGCTTCCCGCCGCCATCCGCTATGCCTTCTCGGAAGGCGATTCCGTGCTGGTGGAGGCTGCCATCCCCAGTGAGCATGAACTCACCTGCGCCGTCTATTTCGACGGCACGCAGGTACAGGCGCTCCCGGTCATCGAAATCATTTCCCAGACAGGCTGGTTCGACTACGATGCCAAATACAACGGCTATAGCCAGGAAGTGTGCCCGGCCCAGATTCCGGATGCCCTGCGGGACCAGGTGCAGGACATTTCCAAGCGCATCTATCGCCGGCTGGGCTGCAAGGGCCTGGTCCGTATGGACTACCTATCGGCCCCCGACGGCATCTATTTCCTGGAAGTGAACATCATTCCCGGCATGACCAACGCTTCCCTGGTGCCCAAGATGATCCGCGCCGCCGGTATCGCCATCACCGACTTCCTGACCACCATCATCGAAAACGCATAGTAGGGCATGCTGCTGGTGGATTTCCTGAAAAAAGGCGTTGCCGCCTTGGAGACGCTGTATCCCACGGCCGAGGCACGTGCTATCGTGCTCATGCTGTGCGAGGAAATCATCGGCACCAAGAACTACACCCATATCGTTGAACCTCAGTACCAGATTGACAAGAAGGGGGAGGCGCCTCTGGCCGAAGCCCTGGTGCGCCTGCAGGCCGGAGAGCCTATCCAATACGTGATTGGCCGTACGGAATTCGCCGGCCGGTCTTTCCGTGTTACCCCGGATGTCCTCATCCCCCGGCCGGAGACAGAGCTGCTGGTTCGCGAAGCTATCAAGCAAGCCGGCCGCATCAAGCGGATGCGCGGTGCGTATGGTAAATCGGCCGATCCTGTCCGCGTGCTGGATCTGTGCACCGGTTCGGGCAATATTGCCTGGTCCGTGGCCCTGTCGGTGCCCGGCGCCCGCGTAGTGGGGGTGGATATTTCGGAGGCGGCTTTGGCCGTGGCCCGGAGCCAGAATTTCTCATCGGAACTCAAATCTACGGGTGCACTGGCACCCACCTTTGTGGCGGCCGATGTCCTGGATACGGAACAGGAATTCAATTACGGTCCCTTCGACCTTATCCTTTCCAATCCGCCTTATATTATGGAAAAGGAGCGTCCGCTGCTGCGGCGCAACGTGGTGGACTACGAGCCTGCCGGCGCCCTGTTTGTGTCGGACGAAGACCCCTTGCTCTACTACCGGGCCATCGCCCGCTGGTCACACCGTTTTCTGTCTCCGGATGGAAAGGGGCTCACGGAGATCAATGAGGTCCTGGGAAAGGAAACTGAGACCCTTTTTGCCGATTCCGGCTTTTCCCAGACATCGCTGGTTGCGGATTTTTACGACAAAAATCGTTTTGTCTTCTATGCAAAATAGGCCTCTGACACGCGTCCGGGGCCTATTTCGCAAATAAGCGTGTAAAACTTTTTTAAACGGCTGCCGTTTCCGTACTTTGCACCATGAAGTACGGATTTTTATTTGGGGGCGCCGTGGGTGTCCTGTTCGCCGCCCTGCTGGCGGGGTGCGACAAATTCGAAGATCTTCCCAATGAGGTAGAAGTAGAGGCCGATAATGGGTTTATTACACTGGAAGAAGTGGCACAGCTGCTTTCCACGGTCCCGCTGGGTCGGGATCAGGTGGCCGAGGTGCAGGAAGGAAGTACGGCATCGGCCGGCAACGGTTACGACGAAGAATACAGGATGCGGGATTTGTTCTCTGCTCCAGGCACGGGAGTGGGCGCAGATCCTTCCACCAAGGCATCGGCGTATAGCCGTCCGTTGCGGGAACTGCTCCGGGAGGCTGCAGAAGCGCGTTTCGCCACCAAATCGGCCACCGGAGATGCATCGGCCTGGCTGGATTCCCTGGCGGCCTCCGATGTGCAGATCTACTGGCCTGGCGCAGAAAACTGGGATGGCAGCCAGCTGCCGGTGATAACCTATGATCCGGGTGACGGAGCGGAGAGGAACGAGGGCTATGAACTGTTGCCCGACGGGAGCGTCAAGAAGCTGATGGTGGATGAACAAATGTCTCTGGAGCGCCCTTTATGGGTAGTAAACCGCAATTCCGACGCCGATTATAAAAGCCTGGAACTACAGCGCCGGGAAGATCCCAACTGGGGAAACGGTGGCGGGGATATCCTGGTGACCAAGGCCGATGAGGAACTCCAGACGCTGGTCCTCCGCTCTTTCAAAGCCCATCGGCAATACGATTCCTGGTTCTCTGGGGGCTCTGAAATCATGGTTCGTTTGGGGTCGGTGGAGCATTTCAAGGCCACCACGGAGGCGGAGATGCGGCAATATGTGCCCAGCATCACGGATTTCATGATTGTGGTGCGCCGCTCGCAGGTGGGAGAGACGCTTCCTTTCAACGCCGTACTGGTGTCGGAATGGAGCCGGCAGCTGATTTCGGTGGCCTTCTGCATGACGGAGGACGATGGCGGGACACAGTCGCAATGGGCCGCTAGCGCTACCGTCAAGTATAACTCCAAGAGTTATGGCATCGATGTGCAAATCCCCATCAACAGCCGCGACGACATAGTCTGGCGGGGAGCCCTTTCGCACGACTATATTCAGAAATATAGCGGTCAGAGTGTCCGCTTCGGCGATGTGGAACTGGTTTTGGAACTTATCTGATGATGGAGGCACTTTCTCTAAACGTATTAACGGATTTGCTTTTTTGTAATAACTTTCCTACTTTTGTCATTACAATAGACAAAGGTATGGAAACAACGATTATTCGTATCGGCAACAGTCGCGGCATTATTATCCCTTCGGCCATCCTGAAAAAATTGGGCGTGAGGGAGGGGGCCAAAGTGAGGCTTGAAGAAAACACCTCCGGCTCCTTTACCCTCAGCTTCCCGCCCGAAGAAGAACCCTATACCGGACCCTATACGGGTCCCTTCAAGGATTTTATACCGGACGAAGATGCTTTTGGCGGTAAGGACATGGATCCGGTGGAATATGTCCGGCAGTTGCGGGACGAGACAGGAGTAGAAAAACGGGTACTTCCAGAATGGTAGTGTTATGTATTTATTAGATTCGGATATTCTCATTTTCTTATCCAAAGGAAAGACAGAGATACAAGAACGTATATACCGTGTGGGCATTACCCAATGTGGGGTATCAGAGTTCAGTATGGCCGAATTATTGGTAGGCGCTTATAAAACAGGACGGGAAAGAGAATTCCATAATATCCGTCAGGTCGAGAAGCTTTTCCCGGTAATCCCCCTGTCCAACGATATCATTCATCGTTATGCCCAATTAAGAGCTATTTTGGAAAAGCAGGGGATGAAATTAGGAAACATGGACCTGTTCATCGCCGCCACAGCTCTTGTCAACGACTATACTTTAGTCACTCACAACACCCGCCACCTCTCCCGCATCCCCGGTCTCCAACTGGAAGACTGGCTGAAAGAATAAGGAGTCTTATTTGCAAAATAATAGAAATTTAGTTACTTTTGCATCGGATAAGGATGCAAAAAGCCATACTTGTCCATAATGACTAAGAAAGTGAAGGAAGTGATACTCCTTTTGCAGATGAACGGTTGGTATCTGGATAGAACCAAAGGAGATCATCGGATTTTTAAAAAGAATGGAGCCCGGAGGGCTATTCCAGTTCCAGGGAAAGACAATAAAGAATTGGCAGAAGGGACCTATCGGGCGATATTAAAAGAGGCTGGTTTGGATTAAAGAATAAGTTATGGTTACACTACATGCGGTTATTGAAAAAGCGGAGCATAATTACTCTGCTTATGTAGAAGAAATTGGAGGTGTCGCCGGAGTAGGGGATTCTTTGGAGGAAGTCAAGAAATGTTTGGAGGAGGGATTGATTGTATTAAAAGAAGCATGTCTTGAGTATGGAGATCCCATTCCGGAGGAATTGCAGGGAGAATATGAGATTGTCTTCCGGATGGATACCCGTTCTTTCCTGCAGATGTATTGCAGGATTTTTACCAAATCGGCCTTGGAACGCCTTACGGGCATAAACCAGAAGCAACTCTGGCATTATGCTAAGGGTTTATCAAAGCCCCGTCCGGCACAAGTGCAAAAGATTGAAAGGGCTTTGCACCAATTGGGAGAGGAATTGATTTCGCTGGAGTTGTAGAATAATCTGTATCTTTGCGGCATGAAAATGCTGGAACTGTTGGCGCCGGCGCGGACGGCGGAAATCGGCATCGCGGCCATTGACTGCGGGGCCGATGCCGTCTATATTGCCGGTCCGGCTTTCGGCGCCCGGCAGGCTGCCGGGAACAGCGTGGAGGACATCGCCCGCCTTTGTGCCTATGCCCGCCAGTTCGGTGTACGCATCTATGCCACGGTAAATACACTGCTGGAGCCAGAGGAAATTCCCGAAGCCCGGCAGTTGGTAAAAGCGCTGGATCAGGCCGGCGTGGATGCCCTTATCGTCCAGGACCCGGTCGTACTTTCCATGAGCGGCTCCCTGATTATGCACGCCTCCACCCAGTGCGCCATCCGTACACCGGAGAAAGCGCAGGGTCTGGAAAGCCTGGGGTTTGGCCGGATTGTCTTGGAACGGGAACTGTCTTTGGAACAAATCCACTCCATCTGCGCTGCGGTTCATACAGAAATCGAGTGCTTTGTTCACGGTGCGCTCTGTGTGTGTTATAGCGGCCAATGCTACCTGTCCGAATATCTCACCGGTCGAAGTGCCAACCGGGGCGCTTGCGCCCAGCCCTGCCGCAGCTTATACGATTTGGAAGACGCCCAAGGCCGGACCCTGGTACGAAACAAAGCCCTGCTTTCCCTCAAGGACTACAACCTGCTGAACCGTCTGCAGGAACTTGCCGATGCCGGCGTGAACTCCTTTAAGATTGAAGGCCGCCTCAAGGGCGAATCCTATGTGCGGAACGTGGTAAAGGCCTATTCAGAGGCCCTGGATGCTCTGGTGGCCCGTTATCCGGAGCAATATGCCCGGGCTTCTTTCGGCCATGTCCGCGGCGGCTTTACGCCCGATTTGAACAAAACCTTCAACCGGGGTTATACGGAACTTTTCCTGGATGGGAAGCGGGGCCAGTGGGCTGCGGAAGGAGGCGGAGAGTATGTGGGAACCGTCCATCGCCTGCTACGGGACGGCTTTGTGCTGGATCCGGCCCAAAAGGGAATCCAGCTGGCCAATGGAGATGGTTTCACCTTCGAGGGCGGCGGTTTCAGGGCCGATGTCTGCAATGGTTATACCGTGTACTGTAAAAAGGTGGAAGGCCTTGTGCCCGGTACCAAGCTTTACCGCAATATCAGCGCCGCCTTCGAGCGACAGTTGAATGCGGCCCTGCCGGCCAGGGAAATCGATGTGCAGTTGTGGGTAGAGATTAAGAAAGGCCGGATGGATGTACGTGCCGTTTCGGAAGACGGCCGTGTGGCCGAATTACAGATGGACTTATCGGCCGATATCGCCCGTGATCCGGAACGGATGCTGCAAAGCCTTAAGGAACAGCTGGCGAAAAGAAGCGGCCATTATGCCTTCCAAACGCCGTCACTTGCACTGGAAGGCCTTGTTCCTTTCCTGCCTGTATCGGCCTTGAACGGGCTGCGAAGAGACTTGGCGGTGCGGCTGGATGCCCAGCCTGTCCAGGCACGTCCGTTATACAGAGGCACAAAAGCACAGGATAGCGCCTTTCAGCTGCAATACCATTCCCATGGTGAGTTCATGCGCTCCAAATACTGCATCCGTCACGAACTGGGGCTGTGTCCCAAACAGGGTAAGGTGAAAAAAGCAGAACCGCTCTTCCTCCGGAATGGGAAAGAGCGGCTCCAACTGTCTTTTGACTGTGCCGTCTGCGAAATGACGGTGACTAAAGGGTCTTGAGCTGGGCCTCGGCCTGGGCGGCATACTTGGTGCCGGCGAGCTTCTTGTAATATTCTTTAGCCGTGGCTTTGTCGCCGGCCTTCTGGGCGGTGGCGGCAATGGTGAACATGATGTCGGCGGCGTCCTTGGCATCCGGAGCAATTTCCAGATACTTCTTGTAGGCATCAATGGCTTTGGCGCTCTTGCCGCTCTTGGTATAGGCGCTGGCAATGAGCTTGTAGGCGTTGGCGTTTTCGGCGTAGCTGTTGGATTTCTCCAGGGCTTCGATGGCTTCATTGTTCTTGCCGGCCTTTACCAGGGCCATACCCTTCTTCAGATAAGTGGTGGACAGCAGTTTGCCGGCCTGTTCCTCACCCAGTTCGGAGGCCTTGTTCAGGGCTTCGATGGCAGCGTCGTTTTCACCGGCCTGAAGCTGAGCCTGACCCAGCAACAGATAAGCCTGACCGTTTTCCGGCTCCAGGGCGGTTACCTGCAGGAAAGCAGCTGCGGCACCGGTAAAGTTCTTTTCCTTGAGCAGGGTGCTGCCTTTGCGCAGGTAGGTATTGGCAACCAGGCTGCCGGCTTCCTTGCCGGCTTCCTCTGCCTCATACTCAGTGGCTACGGCCTTTGCCTCTTCCAGAGTGGCGAGGGCTTCGTCGTATTGGGCTTCGTTAATCTGTTCCTTGGCGATGGAGATCAGGGTGCCGGGGATGATTTCCTTGCACTTGGCCACCAGTTCGGCGGCTTCTTCGCCTTCGCAGGCCTGAGCCTGGGCCAGGGCAGTGCGGAACTGCGCCAGGGCTTCGGTCTTGTTGGTTTCCAGTGCCTGGGCGCCAGCGTTGAAGGCATCCACGGCGGCGTTGTAATCCTGGGCAAACACTACACCTGCGGCAAGCACGAAAGCTGCGAGCGAGACAAATAGTTTTTTCATGTTCTTCTTCTCCTTTATTGATAAGTTATTTATAGTTCCGTTTGGCTCACGAATTGCAAAATTAGCAAAAATAGTTGTAATTTTGCATGAAATAGGCGTAAAATGAGATTTCCCCGCTTTACATACCTGGTGTTAACCTTGTGGGCCCTGCTCTTTTTTTCAAGAATAGTGCCAGCTCAGTCACTGCAGCTGCCCTCGCTTCCGGTGGATTCCCGGATTCAGCGCGGGACTTTGGGCAGCGGCGTCACCTATTACATGGTTACAGACCCCAGCGTAAAGGGATATGCCGATGTAGCCATCGTCCAGCGGGACGAGCCCTTGTCGGCCGCCAAGCGGGAAGGCTTGGAATCCGGTTTTTTCGGCCGGATGGCTATCGCCCCCGGGCCGGAGGGCTTCCTCACGGATGTGGATGGCTCCACCGTTTACCGCTTTAACCGGGTGCCGTTTTATCGGCCGGAAGTGTTGGACTCCACGCTGCTTTACAGTTTTGCGCTGGTGGCCAAGTCCAAGGCGCAGCAGGCTGTGATCGTGAGCGGAGATATCGATGCTCCGGAACTCAAGAAGAAGATGGACATCTTCTCCATGATGGTGCCCCGGATGCTGGTGAAGGAGAGCCATAAGCCGGACTATGTTTGGGAACCTTCCCCGGCGCCTTCCGTGCAGTTCTATCCCGGCGACCGCGCCCGTATTTCCGTCTCCTATTTCGGCGCCCGTACGCCTTTTGCCTATATGAATACGGCCCAGGCCCTGGTCACCGATCTTTTCGGGGCCGAATTCCAAGTGCTGCTGCGGAACCGCCTGGAGCGGGACCTGCGTGAGGCGGGCATCCCTTATACAGACATGCGCTTCGACGTTCTACGCAGTGAGGATTATGGCGGCGATGAACGTTACAGCGTTAGCATCCAGGTGGCCCGCGACCAACTCCATGATGCCATGCGTGTGCTGTCGTCCACCCTGGCCCAGATGGATGCCTTCGGCATCAAGACCGACGAATTCATGGAGGCCAAGCAGGTGCTCATGCCGCGGATTCACGAAAAAGCGGCATCGGCCCCGGAACCCGGAGAGCTCGTTTCCCGCTGCATCGCACATTTCCTGTACGGCGCCAACCTGGCCCCTTATTCGGAAACCGTACGCCTCTTTTCCCGGAAAAACCTGCCCGACAGCACGGAAACCCGTCTGTTCAACAATTTTTCATCGGCTTTGCTGGAACAGCTCTCCAACCTGAACCTGGAATACACCCAGGCGCCGGATACCCTGGACAAAGATGACGAACTGTTCTACTATAACCTGTCGTATCTGTACGGCTCTGTAATCGATAGCGGCAACGACTACAGCTGGCAGGGGAGCGATACCCTGGGCTTCAATGTTACCTGTCCCAAGGTCAGGATCAAAAGCGAGAAAAAAGAGTCCGTTTCCGGCGGCACGCTTTGGACCTTCACCAACGGTATGCGCGTGGTGTACAAGGAGGTGCCCGGCAACCGCATTTTCCACTATGCCCTGCAGTTAAACGGCGGCCTGGCCCAAATAGACGATCTCCAGGAGGGAGAGGGCGGCTATGCCGGCGACTTTTTATCCCTGTACGATGTTGGTGGCCGTCGGGCTGCGCATTTCCGTGATATCCTGGAGGCCAACGGCATCCGGATGGATACCAAGGTGGACCTGCACAACCTCACCATCGAGGGCGCCGCTCCATCTACGCAGTTCGTGCTGCTGCTCAAAGTACTGTTGGCATTGTCCAACAACCGTGTACCCAATAGCGCCGAATTCGAAATGTACCGGCTGCAGGAACAGTTGCGCACACCGGAGCGGGAGGCCTTGCTCAGAGAGCAACTGGCACCGGGCTACACCTATACAACAGATAAGAATCCGCAGGCATTGTCACCGGACAGCTGGAAAAAGTTCGACGCGTATTACGCCAATCGCTTCTGCCGCATGAACGACGGCGTACTCATCCTCTCCGGCGACCTGGGCACTGAGATGGTGAAAAAGATGTTGTGCCGCTATCTGGGCGGCTTCCGGGTCCTGAAAGGAACCATACCCCGGAAACCGGTGGAGTACAGCCCCCGCAGCGGAAGCGTAAGTCTCCAGGGAGAAGGTCCGGACAAGGGTATCCACATCCTGATGGATGCCGGTTACGCCTTCACGGCCGATCATTATTATACGGCCCAGGTGGGGGTGGAAGCTTTGCAGCGCTTCCTTGCGCAGGGCATGGCCGGCTATGGCTTCAGCTGCGAGGTGCACCTGAGCCAGATGGCGCAGCCGCAGGAACGTTTCCAACTGTGGATTCACTGCACTCCTGCCCCGCTGGCAGGCTTGCCGGCCGATGTGGCGGAGGTATCGGCCACGCGTGCGCTCACGGCCATCCGTGCCGCTATTAGAGAGGCCGCCTCAAAGCCCGTAGAGGCCAAGGACCTGTCGCTGTGGAAGAACAAGTTAAGCGGCGAATACAAAGACCGGATGGCATCTCCCAGCGGCTTCGTGTCCACGCAGCTGTACCGTTATGCCCTTAATAAAGACCTCACCAGCCGCTATCAGGAGAATATCCAGGCCGTTACGGCAGAGAAGGTGAAGGAATTCCTGGCCACCCTGGCCGATGGAGGCCGGGTAGAATGCATCGTACCATGAGCAAGCCCTCTTTCGGAACCATCATAGAAATTGGCGACATCCTGGTTTCCGAGGATGTGGTCCTGGAGTTCTTTGCCTGCGATTATGCTGCCTGCAAGGGCAAATGCTGCATTGTGGGCGACAGCGGCGCCCCGCTGCAGGAAGAGGAGCTGGAGCCCATCGAGTCCGCTTATCCGGTTTTCAGCCCGCTCATGCGCCCGGAAGGCCGCGCCGCGGTACAGGCGAAAGGTTTTTTCGAAATTGACCGCGACGGAGACCTTGTCACTCCGCTGGTTTCCGGCAGCGAGGAATGCGCTTTCTGCCATTTTCAGGACGGGAGCTGCTTCTGCGCCATAGAACGCCAGTTTGACAAGGGACTTTGCTCCTTCAGGAAGCCCATATCCTGCAGCCTGTATCCCATCCGTGTGGTGGATTTGGGCGGCGGCAGGAAAGGGTTGAACCTGCACCGCTGGGATATCTGCAAACAGGCCTATGAAAAAGGGCGCCGCGAAGGAATCCGGGTGTACGAATTCCTCCGCGGGCCGCTTACAGATGCCTTTGGCGAGGAGTTTTATTCGGCCTTGTCGGCGGCTGCCAAAATGCTCATCGCAGCCTCGTAATCGGCTTCATTTACTTTCACCTCGATATTCCTGGCAAAGGCCAGGGAAGGATAGGAAGAATCCGCGCCGAAAACGCCGGCGGGGATGCCGTTGTCGCCCAAGCGGGCCACACACATGTCGGCCAGGACCTTTTCTGTAAAGGTGGCTACGGTCTTAAATTGCTGAGTGTCAGTTGCCATAGTGGTTAATGGTATGATCGATGGACATTACTACGCGTGACAAATCCCGTACCAGACCTTCGGCCTGGAAACCGCCCAGTACGGGTTGAAGGGTGATGCTGTCTTCCCATAACCGGGCCGCGCGGTTGAAACCGCTTTTCAGCCGATATTTCCGGCTTCCGTCGGGCAGCTCGGCGTATTTTTCATAGCCGCGCTGCTCCAAGGCACGGTCCACTTCGGGCCAGAGTTCGGCGGGTTCCCCCTGGGCGCGGATGGTGCGTTTGCCATAGCCGAAATAGGGATAGGCCAGACTCATGACGGCAAAGAGCGCGAAGATATAGCCGATGGAACGCCATCCGTGCTGGAAAGCCACGGCCACGTCTTTGGAAACAAAGCCGGTGAGCATAAGCGCGCCGATAATGACCACGAAGATAAAGGTGATCTGCAGGAAATATTTCAGGGCTCTTCTCAGGTAGGTCATACGAGTTCTCGGATAATTTCGTCGGAAACAAAGAAGTGGTCTTCAGGGATGCGGTAGCGGCGTCCCACCTGCTGGAGAGCGCCCTCCCGGAGCAGCCGATCTACGTCTTCCCGCTTGCAGTTGGCCAGCAGGAATTCCCCGTCGATGCCTTTGGCCGTACGGAGGGCCAGCATGAGGGTTTCCATTTTCTCGTCTTCCACGCTCAGCGATTCTCGGGTGAGGGTGTAACCGTCCAGGACGGCGTCGTTCCAGCTGCGGCTTCTTCCGCTGAAGGAATGGGCCGAGGGACCCAGGCCCACATAGGCCCGCCGCTGCCAGTAACCGCCGTTGTGCAGGGCTTCGAATCCCGGCCGGGCGAAGTTGGATATCTCATAGTGGTTGAAACCTGCAGCCTTCATCTTGTTGCACAGAAGGTCGTACTGCCGGCGGCAAACTTCGTCCGAGGCCTCCTCATACTCGCCGTTTTCCAGGCGCTGGGCCAGGACGCTGTCTCCCTCCACGGTGAGCTGGTAGCAGGAAATATGTTCCGGCTCCAGGGCGATAGCCTGGTCGATGGTGCTTTCCCAAGTGGCGTCCGACAGGTTGGACAGGCCGAAGATAAGGTCGATGCTCACATTCTCGAAATCGGCCTGACGCACCAGCTGGAAGGCCTTTTTGGCGCCTTCGGCATTGTGCCGGCGGTTCATCCAGTGCAGCAGTTCGTCGTCGAAGGACTGAATGCCCAGGCTCATGCGGTTTACCCCCAGTTGCCGGAGGCTCTCCACATAGGGCAGCCCTTTCTCCACCAGGTCTTCCGGATTCACCTCCATGGTGAATTCCGTATAGGGTCCGCCGTGGCCGCATTCCTCCAGCGTAAGCAGGATGCGGGTCAGATGCGACAGGGGCAGCACAGAAGGTGTGCCGCCCCCGAAGTAAAGGGTTTTGAGGCTGTCGTCCATTTCTGCCGCACGGCGGCGGATTTCTGTGCACACCTGGTTTGTGTACGACTCGAATATACCTGCGCCGGTGGGGATTTCCGAGTAGAAATCGCAGTAGGTGCAAAAGCTCTTGCAGAAGGGAACGTGGATGTAGATCATATTAACGGAGCATGCATTCTGCGTGGCCCAGGAGGCCTTTTTCCGTATAGACTTCCAGGGAGTACACACCCTTGACAAAAGCGCCGGTGTCGTTGATGTAGATGGAAAGGTCTACCTCGTTGCCTTCGTAGTCCACTTCGCGGGAAGCGGTGGCCTGCATCACCTCTCCGTTCACCATGAATTCCGTGGACTCGTTGTTGATGAGGAGGAGTCCCTCTGGATCCTTCACGCGGACATACACCCGCACGGGACCTTTATCGGCCAGGGAATTCTCTACCAGCGAGAGGTTGGCCACCATGTAGCGTACGCGGCTGTGGCGGTCGCCGGGCTTGTCGTTGCCCATGTAGCCCACCAGGGAGATGGCGCGGGCCTTGAGGATCTTGCCGGCATTCACCTGCGAGGAGAGATTCTCCACCTGGGCGGTGAGCTGCTCGTTGGCGCGGCGGCTTTCCGCAGCCTCGCGACGGGCTTCTGCGGCATCGGCCGTGAGTTTCTTGTTCAGGGTGTTCAGGGAGTCGATCTGGACGATGTAACCCTTCATGATGGCACGCAGGGTGCCCAGCTCTTTCTCATACTGGCGGATCTTGGCGCGGTTGGTGGCTTCCGTCTTGCTCAGTTTCTCGATGAGCAGAGCCACTTGTTCGCGGGAGGTGTCCAGCTGGTGATTGATGTTTTCGTAGTCGGTGTTCAGGGTGTTGAAGTCTTCCTGAAGGGCTACCATCTGCTGGGCCAGTTCGGCTTTTTCGCTTTCCAGGTCTTTGACCAGGGCATTGCGCTGATAAAGCAGATAACCTAAAACGCCGGCCAGAATCAGGGCAATGATGGCCAGGATGGTAACTAGGGTACGGGGACCTTTCTTCTCTTTCCGTTCGCGCTCTTCACGCTCTATTCTCTCGAGGGGATCTTCAGTCATGGTATTAACAGTTTTTATTTCTACAAATATAACTATATTTGTGCAAATAACATGCTAGGCAGCTATGGAAAATATCTTTGCAGGCCGTGTGGCGGCACTTCGTGCGCTCATGCGCGAAAACGGATGGGATATCGTAATCCTGACGGGCAGCGATCCGCACGAAAGTGAGTATCCGGCGCTTCGCTGGAAACAGGTGGAGTGGCTTTCCGGTTTTACCGGAGAGGCCGGAGACCTGGTGATTACCCGGGACCATGCCGGTCTGTGGACCGACACCCGCTATTTCATCCAGGCCGTAAGGCAGTTGGAGGGGACAGGCATCGAACTGCACAAGATGCGCGTGCCGGAGCAGGTTCCCATTCCGCAGTGGATTGCCTCGCTGGAGATGGACGAGCCTATCATCGCCGTAGATGGCCTGTGCTATACGCTGGACGCTGCCGAAACGCTGCGTGCTGCTGTTCCTTCGGCGGTTTTGACAACAGTTCCGGATCTTTTATCGGCCCTTTGGGAAGAGCGTCCGGCCATTCCTTCCACACCCATCATTACGCTGGGGGAGGACCTTACGGGGGACAGCCGTGACGTCCGCCTGCGATGGCTGCGCAAATGGCTGGTAAAACAGGGGGCCGATGCCATCCTGCTCACGTCCCTGGACCAGATTGCCTGGCTGCTCAATGTTCGGGGCTCCGACATCGACTACAACCCTTTTGTCATTTCCTACCTGCTGATCACCCTGGACGATGCTTTGTGGTTCGTGCGCAAGGACGCCTTCGAGGAGCCGGATTCCGAGACGGCCGACAGTTTCCTGGAGTTGGGCGCCGACAGCGTAAGCATCTGTGACTATGCCGATATTGAGTTCACCCTTTCCTCTTTGAAGGAGAATGGCGTGGACCGGATCTGCGTGGACCCTTCGGCCCTGAACCTTACGCTCTGGGAGGCGCTGCAGCAGGCCGATGATGCCCCGGAAGTGATTCCGTGCACCTCGCCTGTGGCTCTTCGCAAGGCCGTGAAAAACAGTGTGGAACTGGAAGGTATGCGGGAAGCGCACCTGGAAGACGGTGTGGTGATGGAGCAGTTCCTGTATTGGGTGTCCCGGCATGCGGGCCAGGTGAACGAGTGGGAG
The DNA here is from genome assembly GCA_947302825.1 of uncultured Bacteroidales bacterium. GTDB lineage: Bacteria > Bacteroidota > Bacteroidia > Bacteroidales > UBA932 > Cryptobacteroides. The sequence continues at coordinate 3,649 of CAMYWP010000021.1, read as the reverse complement.
GCCGCCTGTGAACTGGGCCGTCTGCGCGCCACCATCCCCGGTTATCGGGGCGACAGTTTCGAAACGATATCGGCCTATGGCCCCTCCGCGGCTTTGCCGCATTATGTAACGCCCAAGACGGGTTCGGCCTTGCTGGAACCGCGCGGGTTGTATCTGGTGGATTCCGGCGGTCAGTACTTGTTCGGCACCACGGACATCACGCGCACGGTTCCGCTGGGGCCCTGTACGCCGTTGGAGCGGGAAGATTATACTTTGGTGTTGAAAGGACATATCGGCCTGGCCATGGCGGTGTTCCCGCGCGGAACGGCCGGCTGCCAGATCGATGCCCTGGCCCGCGAACCCCTGTGGCGCTGCAAACGCAATTTCGGCCACGGAACGGGCCACGGCGTGGGTTTCTTCCTGGGCGTGCACGAAGGTCCGCAGGATATCCGGCAGAACTTCAACACCCAGCCGCTGGAGCCCGGAATGATTACCTCCAATGAACCCGGCCTTTATCGTGAAGGCATGCACGGCATCCGGCACGAAAACCTGATTCTGGTGCGCCCGGTGGGGGATAATGAGTTCGGTTCCTTCCTGGGCTTCGAGACCCTCACGCTCTGTCACTTCGACACCTCCTGCCTGGAAGTATCGCTCCTCACGGCCGATGAACGCGAATGGCTCAACGCCTACAACCAGCGGGTATACGACACCCTCGCTCCCCGTCTCCCGGCCGAAGTATCGGCCTGGCTACGGGAGAAGACAATGCCGGTGTAATTCTCTTAATTACAGAAGTTTCTGCTGGCAAAGGGGAGGGATTGATAGAGGGCGGTGTGCCAGTATTCCCAGGTGTGGGCGCCGTCGCGTACGCGCAGCTCGCACGGGACCTTCTTTTCCCGCATCTTCCGGTAGAATTCTATGGAAAGGTCGAAGATAAAGTCGTCGTCGCCGCAGTCTACGTACCATTTTACGGTGCGCAGGGCGTCCAGGGTGTTGTCATCGGCCTTGTTCAAGAAACCTACGGCCGAATGATCACAGACGGACTGGGCCGTGATAGCGAGTTTGTCGGTTTCGGGGCCTTCGCTGCGAACGTTGTTTTGCCGATTATCCAGCCAGGCGCTCATGGCATAGGCGCTGGAAAACAGGTCCGGATGGCGCTGGGCATACACTACGGTGCCGCCCCCACCCATGGACAGACCCATGATGGCGCGTTGTCCCTTGCTGCCGCCGCAGTGGTATTTGTTTTCCACTTCCGGCAGGAATTCCTGGAAGAAGAAATCTTCATAGGGCCAGTCCTGCACGTTGAAATAGCCGTTCTGTACGTTGTGTACGTCGGGATGGCCGGCATTGGGCATTACGATCACCACGGGGCGGAGTTCTCCGCTGGCAATTAGCAAATCGGCCACATCTTTCATGCGGCCCCGGTCCTGCCAGTCTGAATATACGCCGTAAAGACCGTGCAGCAGGTAGATCACCGGATACTGCTTAGCCGGGTTATATCCGTCCGGAAGATACACATTATATTTGGACTCAGCGCCCAGAATCAGACTCTGGACGCTGTCCGTAACAAGCTTGCTCTGGGCCCCGGCAGCCGTCCAGACTGCCAGCAGGCCGAGAATCAATAAGAATCGTTTCATGGGTGGCTACCCACGGATGGATTAGGCCTCTTTTTCGGCTACTTCCTCGTCCTTGGAGAGGGCGGCTTCTAATTTGGCCAGCTGCTCCATGATGGCCTTGCGGGTATCTTCCTTAAGCTCATTGCCCTGCTCCATGAGGGTCTTCTTGAGTTTGTTGGCCTCGATGCGGGCATAGCGGTAGCGGACGCTGGCTTCGTGGCTCAGTTCATCGAGACCTTCCATGGCCTGGTCGTAGCCTTCGGAAGCGGCTTCCATGAGTTTCTGACGGGTTTCTTCGCCTTTAGCGGGGGCGAAAAGGATGCCGACACAGGCACCGACGGCGGCGCCGAAGATAAAACCGATGACAGACTGTGATTTCATAGTATGCAAAATTTAATGATTATTTTAAGGGTGTACTAAAGTTCCAACTTTTTCTCCGTTCAGGAGGCGGGTGAGGTTGCCGGTGGCATTCATGTCGAAGACGATGACGGGCATTTTCCCGTCGGCGCAGAGGGCATAGGCCGTCTGGTCCATGACTTTCAGGTGCTTGGAGATGGCTTCGTCGAAGCTGAGTTCCTCGTACTTGACGGCCGATGGATCTTTCTCAGGATCGGCGGTATAGACGCCATCTACGCGGGTGCCTTTGAGCAGGGCATCGGCGCCGATCTCCAACGCACGAAGGGCTGCGCCGCTGTCCGTGGTGAAGAAGGGATTGCCGGTGCCGCCGGCGATGAGGGCCACGCCGCCGCGCTCCAGCACGGCTACTGCATCGTCCCTCATGTAGTATTTGGCGTGCGGCTCCATGGGGGTGGAGGTGAATACTACGGCTTCCACTCCTTCGGCCTGGATGAACATCTTAAGGGCCAGGGCGTTGATGACGGTGGCCAGCATGCCCATTTTGTCGCCATCCACACGGTCGAAGCCTTTCCCCACGCCCTGCAGGCCGCGGAAGATGTTGCCGCCGCCGTTCACAATGGCGATCTGCATGCCGGCTTTGGCCGCCGTGGCTATTTCCTGGGCGTATTTTTCCAGCCAGGCGGTATCCAGCCCCTTTCCGGCGGGGCCGCCCAGGCTTTCGCCCGATAGTTTAAGAAGTACGCGTTTATACATGGTTATGGTATATTCTGAACAAAAGTACCCAAATAGTGGGAGAATTCCAAGAAAGATTGTTATATTTGCGTACTTGAAAAATAACTAAACTACCTATATGGCTAACTTTTTAACTTCCTCCATCGGCAAGAAGTTCATCCAGAGCGTCACTGGCGCATTCCTGGTGATTTTCCTGCTCCTGCACGGTACCATCAATTTCTTCTCGGTCATCGACTCCCTGCAAGGACGTTTCGGCAAAGTGATGCCGGATGAATTCCCCTATACCCACGGGGACGGCTGGTTCCAGCTGGGCTGCGACTTCATGTCTTCTCCCTTCATCAAAATCATGGTTCCCATCCTGGCGCTGGGCTTCATCATCCATATTGTATATGGTATCTGGCTCAGCTATGAGAATGTGAAGAAGCGCGGTGGTCTCAAGCGTTACGAAGTAGCCTCCAAGGCCAAGAACGACAGCTGGAGCGCCAAGAACATGGCCGTCCTGGGCATCATCATCCTGGGCCTGCTGGGCTTCCACCTCACCCACTTCTGGGCCAAGATGCAGCTCCCGGAAATGTTCGGTGTGGGCAACTATGAAAACAATCCCTACACCCTGCTCATGGCAACCTTCAGCAAATGGTGGATCGTAGCCCTGTACATCGTGTGGTTCGTGGCCCTCTTCCTGCATCTGGAGCACGGCTTCTGGAGCATGTTCCAGACCATCGGCTGGAATAACAAGAAATGGCTCAAGCGCCTCAAAGTCATCGGCATTGTGATTAGCGCCATCATCGTTCTCCTGTTCGTAAGCACCGCTATCAACGCCTACATTCAGGCAGCCGCTATTTAAATTTTTTAAATTTTTCTTGCAATTGTAATTTCTATTGCTCATCTTTGCAACAGAATGAGAAAGAACAATAATAACTGGTGGCGCACTTACAGCTCAATCCTGTAAGTCGCTTCGCCGTAGTTAT
>CAMYWP010000020.1 GCA_947302825.1 uncultured Bacteroidales bacterium | reverse complement strand
CTTATGAAGAAGTATCTGTACCTGTTTATAGCCCTGGCCATACTGGCCGGCTGCAAGAATCGCAACAAAGGAAAGGAGGCGGCCGATGCCACTCCGGAAGAGATTGAACTGGGCGTGGAGCCCACCGATACCCTGGCCGCCAAGAAGGCCGCCGAGACCCTACCGGAAGAACCCGTCTTCGATATTGTCACCAATATGGGCACCATCCGCGTGAAACTGTATAAGGACACGCCCCGCCACCGGGACAACTTCGAGAAACTGGCCCTGTCCGGCTACTACGACAGCACGCTGTTCCACCGCGTGATCAACGGCTTCATGATCCAGGGCGGAGACCCCTTCACCAAAGACACCGCCCTAGTGGCCCAATACGGCGAAGGCGGCCCCAAATATACCATCCCGGCCGAAATGAGGGATGCCGATGGCCAGCCGCTTCATCGGCACAAGAAAGGTGCACTGGCAGCCGCCCGCGTGGGCGACCTCGCCAATCCCTTCAAGGCTTCCTCCGGCTCCCAGTTCTATCTGGTGCAGGATCCGGATCACTGCGTACACCTGGATGGTGAATACACTGTCTTCGGCGAAACAGTAGCTGGCCTCAACGTGATCGATAAGATTGCCGCCGTGACCACGGACCGTCGGGACCGTCCGGTAGCCGATGTCCGCATCCTTTCCATCCGACCCAATCAAGAACTTAACGAAATTGAGCGGCAAAATGAACTTTCTGGCACGAATTTCGCAGAAGGAAAAGCCGAATAGTTTTTTTAATAGGTTAAGTTTTTAGGTTAGAATGAGAGACTCCGTTGCTGGGAAGCACCGGAGTCTCAAATTTTTGTAAGGTCCCCTGTAGCAGGTACGTTATTTTCCGCTGTCCTGCGACGCAAATCTCACTCTCACGCTCTCCAGTGTCGCAGGTCAGCGTATTTTTTCAGACCTGCGACAAATAACCCCCAGCAGGGTGGGTGCGCGCCGGAGGGAATAGGAGGAAAGGGGTCTGTGCGAAGGGTTGCGCAGGGAGCGGTCCCGCGTCAGCGGGATGACGGAACTTGTTCGACGACGTTCCGGGCCGAAGTGCCCGGAAAAGGAGGAGTTGAGACGTCAAGCGACCGGGTGGGCCCCCTTTCCTCCTTTTGAGCGGAGGCACGTACCCACCCTGCCGGAGATTTTACAGAGAGCCTTTTTTGCACAAAGGCCGAGAATCCGTCGGTCTCTCCAACGAAAAAGCCCGCCAAAAACGGCGGGCTTTTGAGGCGGAGAGACCGAGATTCGAACTCGGGATACCCTTTTGGAGTATACACGCTTTCCAGGCGTGCCTCTTAAGCCACTCGAGCATCTCTCCAGGCTTGTCTCCCGAAAAATCGGGACTGCAAAGATAGGAACTTTTTCTTATTCTGCAAAAAAAAGATTATTCAGCCAGACAGCTGTCCATAAGCTTTTCCAGGGCGGGTTTGTCCAGGTGCTGGCCAATGAACACGATCTTCTGCATGCGGTCGCCGTATTCGGGGTCCCAATCGGCCCGGAGCTTGCGGTCGCGCTGCATCATTTCCTGCAGTTCATCTTCCGGCATGGTGGCAAACCAGAGGCCGCAATCGCGGAGCGACTTTTGCCGGCCGGCCTGTTCGAACAGGAAGCATTTGTCGGGTTCGTTGGAGAAGTAGCACAGGCCCTTGGCACGGATGATTTCCTTAGGCCAGCGGGTGGCCACCATGTGGTCGAACTTATTCAGGTCCAGGGCCGGACGGCGGGTGTAAACATCGGTGTCGATGCCGTACTCCAGGGCTTCCCCGTCGGCCTCTTCGTCTTCATCCTCCTCGCCTTCGATGGCGGCGATCCATGCAGCCGAAGTGGCCACTTCGTCGAAGCGGAACATGCCGGTGTAGATGAGTTCGTCCAAGTCTATGTCACCGTAATTGCAGGAGAGTACCTTGGCGCCGGGGTTGATGCTTTTTACGATGCCTTTGAGCTTGCCCAGCTCATCCGGGGTAACATCGGCCGCCTTGTTCAACAGCACGATATTGCAGAACTCAATCTGCTCTATCACAAGCCTTTCAAGGTCGTCCTCACCGATATCTTCCCTCTCCAGGGCGGTGCCGTTTTCGAACTCATCCTTCATGCGCAGGGCGTCCACCACGGTGCAGATGCAATCCACATACGGAAGTGCGCCTTGGGCATATTGGGGAGCCAGCGCGGGCATGGTGCTGATGGTCTGGGCGATGGGGGCCGGTTCGCAAATGCCGCTGGCCTCGATGACGATATAGTCGAAGCGCCGGGCCGCGATTAAATCGGCCAGCTGGGCCACCAGGTCCATTTTGAGGGTGCAGCAGATGCAACCGTTCTGGAGGGCCACCAAACTGTCGTCGGTGCTGCCCACCACGCCGCCTTTTTCGATGAGGCTTTCGTCGATATTTACCTCGCCGATATCGTTGACGATGACGGCGAATTTGATACCTTTTTTATTGGAAAGGATGCGGTTCAGCAGGGTAGTTTTTCCGCTTCCAAGATAGCCGGTGAGCAAAAGCACCGGCACTTCCTGACGGGTCAGTTGGATTTCCATATTACGCTTCTAACTTTTCTCCCATGTGGGCTTCGGCCACATTGAGGACATAGTCGCCCACCTTTTCGAACTCGTTCACCAGATCCATGAACACGGTGCCGTTGTCGTAGCTGTACACGTGGTTGTCCAGGTCTAAGATATTCTGCTGTTTCAGACTGTTGCGAAGGTCGTTGATCTGAGCCTCGTACCGGGCCGATTCTTCCAGGGTGTAATCTTCCTTCTGGCCTTTCAGCAGCACGTTCATGCGCGTCATGGCGCCATCCACCAGGCCCGCCATCTGGATAATGCTCTGCTCCTGGGTCTTCGAGAACGTGACCTTGGTGTCCCGCTTACGCTGCAGGATGCGGGCCATGTTGAAGCCGCTGTCGCCGATGGACTCCAGTTCCCCGATCTCACGCAGCATACCGCGGATCTTCCCCTTTGTATCGTCCGACAGATGGGCGTCGCCCACCTGACCCAGGTATCGGCCGATCTCGTTTTCCATCCGGTCGGAGATTTCTTCGTACTTCTTGATGCGGTCGAAGATTTCCTGGAAGGCTTTTTCTTCGGTCTCCTGCGAGAGGTCTCTCACCATGCCCAGCACGCGCTGCATCCGATCGCCGAAGATGGCGATTTCCTTCTGGGCCTGCAGTACGGAGATTTCGGGCGTTTTCATGATACCGCCCTTGATATAGGTAAGGTGGAATTCATCTTCCTGTTCCGTCTGCTTGGGCTTGATGAGCCAGCACACAAGTTTCTCAATCTGCGGAATGAACCAGATGAGAATGAGCGTGTTGATTACGTTGAAGAACGTATGGAAGGTGGCCAGCGCGAAGGACAGTTGCGTGGGGCCTTGCTCGGCTGCATCGGGATCCAGACCCACCACGCCGCAGACCATGCGCACGAAGGGGAAGAAGAAGATGAGCACCCAAAATACACCGAACAGGTTGAACACCATGTGCGAGAGAGCCGTACGACGGGCCTGCACATTGGCGCTGAGGGCGGCCAGGTTAGCCGTTACGGTAGTACCGATATTCTCGCCCATCACCAGCGCAATACCCTGATAGATGGTGATAGCACCGGTGGAGCACAGCACCATGGTGATGGCCATGAGGGCGGCCGATGACTGCACGGCAGCTGTAAGGATGGAGCCGATGAGGAGGAACAGCAGGATGGTTCCGTAATTGGTCTTGAAGCTGGCGAAGAAATCCACCACCGCCGGCTTATTGGCCAGATCCATCTCGATGCCCGTTTCCTTGAGCATGCCCAGGGCGAAAAGCAGGAAGGACAGGCCGAAGAGGAAATCGCCCACATAGCGGTGCTTGCCGGCCTGGATGAGGATAATACCCACCAGGAAGGCCGGCCAGACCAGTGACATCACGTTGAAGGAAAAACCGGCGCTCATGATCCAGGCGCTCATGGTCGTGCCGATATTGGCACCCATGATGATGGAGATGGCCTGAGCCAGGGTGAGCAGTGCAGCGTTCACGAACGACACGGTCATGACGGTGGTGGCGGCCGATGACTGTACCGCTACCGTAACCAACGCACCGGTGGCAACACCGGTAAAACGGTTGGTGGTCATGGCGCCCAACATGTGACGCAACTGCGGGCCCGCCATTTTCTGCAAGGCTTCACTCATGACCTTCATGCCGTAGATCAGGAGGGCGATACTGCCCAGGAGTTTCAGAGCAATCAGCATTTTAACATGGGTTTATTCGGCAGGTTCCTGCAATTTCACCTCAATATCCGTACGCATTTTCTTAAGGAAATCTTCTCCGAAACCATACCAGGCCAGGGAGAGGAACAGACCCACAAAGCCCCAGATGAGCACACGCTTTGACCGGCTGTTGACGGGGCGCTGCGGCAGGACGGCCGGCTGCACCACGGCATAGACGGGTCTTTCCTCCTGAATTTTTGCCCGGGCCAATTCCCGCTGCTGAGACATCTGGGAATAAATCTGGTTGGCCAGCGTCATCTCTCCGCGAAGACGGTCTTTTTCGGAATTGGCGCTTTGCAGGATTACACTGCGGTCGTAGTCTACGGAAGCGGCATAGGCAGCCTGTGCCTTAACCAGTTTCTCCTTGGCTTCATCGGCCAGCAGGACATAATACGCATAGTCGGCCTTGGCCTTTCTGGTACGGTAATCAACCACATAGGCCTGCAAACTGGAACAAACGGTATCGGCCAGCTGCTTCACCATCCTGCGGTCGTCCAGGGTGACATTAATTTTGGTGACACCCGTTTTTTTGTCTACGTCGGCCGAAATGCTTCGGGCCAAAGCCTTGACCACTGCCGCCTGTTTGGGCGTAAGTTCCGTAGGATCTGCTACACCTGTATAAGGTTTTTCATCCTTTTTCTTCTTGAAAAGCGACTCCTTCCATTTGGCAAAAGCACTTTTTTCCTTGTCTTCGCCGGTGAGGTGCTTATAGACCGTCGTCTCCAGCGGTTTTACACCTTCCTCTTTCTGCTTGTCAAAAACATAGGATTCCAGCGGGACATCCAGCAAGGCCGCCAGGAAAGGGGTACTCTTGCAGATTTCCGGAAACAGCATGATGTTCATGGCATCGGTGTTGGCACTTAGCTGTAAGGCCGCATTGCCACCCAGCATGGAGGCCAGGCTGCTAAGACTGCTGTTACGGTTTTGCAGCTCCGGTGCAAGAGTAAGGGAGACCGTGTAAATACGCTTCATGGACAGGGCAGAGAAAATGCCCAGCACCCCGAAAACGAAACAAATCACGAAAATCTGCTTCCAATGCTTCAGGAGTTTGGTAAAGATGCCCATCCAGTCTATCTGGAACCCATCATAGTCTTCCTGAACCTGAGGGGTATTATTCATCTTGTCTTCCATGCCTGCTATTTCTTAAGTGTATTCACCAAGGTGGCAATAGCTACGCCCAACGTTCCCACGGAAGCCGCCGAAGCGCTGATGGCCGTAAGGGCACCATAATCCATCCGCTTGTTCTTCTCCACCCTTTCCGGCACATAAATCTCAGACCCCGGTTCAATCCGGGTGGCAGCACGAAGCTTCTTGGCCCGTCCGCTCATGTTCACCACATAGGCCTTGCTGCGACGAGCTTTCTGGGAATAACCGCCAGCCGCCTCAATATAGTCATCGGCGCTCATGCCGGGATCATAATTCACGGCCGTAGGGAACATCACGGCACCGTGGATGCGCACCACATTGTTCTTGACTGGAATCTCCAGCCGGTCTCCTTCCCGAAGGACCACATCGGCGTCACCGCCAGGTTGGGCCATAGCTGCTTCCAAATCAAGGGAAATGCTGTATACTCCCTGGAGAATCTGTGCCACGCTGGCCTGGGCAGTAGCCGAAGTGTCCACCCTTGTGCGAATGATTTCCTCCATAGTCTGGGCCTGCTGCATTTCCTCCGGCGTGGCCTGACGAACCAGACGGGCTCCCTTAAGATAGGCGAAGTCCGTGAGACCGCCGGCCTTCTGGATGAGATCCGAAATCCTTTCCTCCCGGTTGGTCAGGGAATAGGTGCCCGGGAAGTTTACCTCTCCGGATACTGAGAAATGGCGCTGGACATTATAGGAAGGGCTCCTGTGCACTACCACTTCGTCGTACGGTTCCAGGATAAACTGGTGGTTGCCGTTATCGGCCAGGCCTTTATCCAGCGAGATGGTATAGAGCTCGCCGATATCGTTAGAGGCAACCAGACCGTTCTCATCTTTCTTACGACGCGTAATGTCCACGCGGGAGAGAGAGGCGCCGTCCAATAGACCGCCGGCCATGATGATGAAATCCTCCACAGTGGTGTTTTCCGCAAAAGGATACTCTCCGGGATTCTTCACCATACCGGAAATGCTCATGACACCCTGCTCCTTGAGGTCATAGGCGCTGGAGATAAAGATTTCGTCGTTGTTCTGAAGCACAAAATCCGGACGGGTTCCGTTCAGGATTTCAGTCAGGTTCAGAGAGAACACCTCCATGCTCTTATCATCGTGTGTGCGGTGTACCACCACCCTGTCGGTAAAGGCCTCCGGCAACAGCCCGCCCGCCTTGGCAACCAGTTCTTTGGCCGTATGCACATCCTTCCCCAGTTCATAGGTACCCGGGAAAAAGACGGCGCCCTGGATGGCAATGCGGTTTTCGAAACGGGATTGCAATTCTCCCACCTCTATGCGGTCACCGTTCTTGACGGTGAAAAAGCCATATTCACCGTCTTCTATGGTACGTACCTCGAAACTCTTTTGATTCTGCCGATACAACGTTATGGAAGCGGTGTTGGCGCCGTTGGTAAAGCCGCCGCAATACTCGAGGAGGTTAGCCACCGTTTCCCCGTCCTTCATTTCAAAGAACATCGGACGCTTCACGCCGCCTTCAATGGATACCAGATTTTTGTAGGGCGACACCAGAATCACATCCCCTTCTTCCAGGCGGATGTCATTGGACAGGCTGCCCCGCATCAGGAATTCGTAAATATCTACCTTGCCCACCACTTTGTCGCCGCGGACCACTTTGATGTCACGCACGGTACCGGGCTCTTCCACGCCACCGGCCCTGTAAAGGGCATGGAAAGCTGTGGCAAAGGCCGAAAGGACATAGGTGCCGGGATGGGCCACATCGCCCACCACATTCACCTGGATGGTCCGGATCTGGCCCAGGCTAAGGCGCATGTCCGTTCCGGAGTCTTTCCCCAAGCCGCCATAGATTTGGGACAAACGCTTTTTCAGGTAGGTGTTGGCTTCTTCCACTGTCATTCCGTTCAGGTACAGAGGTCCCAGAACATCGACATTGATGCTGCCCTCGGGCGAAATCACGCCGCGAAGGGTGGTCTGGTTCCGGCCGAATACGTCTATGATGACCTCGTCCCCGGGGCCCAGACGATAATTGCGAGGGGTGGCCAGGTTCTCGCTGGGCGCAAAGTTCAGAGTTTTATTCCGGAAGATATTCCGTCCGTAGACGGTGGTGTTCTCGGCCACAAAAGAGGTAACCTGAGCTTCATCGGCCACAGAACCGGCCTCATCTCCACCGATCACCGAATGAGCCCGGTTGATATTCTGCTGAGCAGCCGCAGCCTGGTTGACGGCGCTACGGCTCTGGTATAAGGCATAGGCCCTTTCCGCCTGGGCACGGTTGACACCGCGTAGTGAGAGTTCCTTAGCCAGAGTTTCCCGGTCCCGGCCCTCGGCCATGCCCTGCTGGACATATTCCAGAACTTGTTCGTCTGTCATAGAGCCTTGGGCCCAAGCCATTCCTGTCACCAACAATAGGCCGGCACTGAAAGCAGCCACGCATTTCTTTAGTCTTATCATAGCTTTTTACATATATACGTGTAATTACGCAAAGATACTACTTTTTTATGGGAAAATATTATCTTTGCATTGCGAATAGTAACAAACACCATGAAGAAACTGGCAATTCTGGCTCTTTTTGTCCTTTTCACCACTTCCCTTACGGCCCAGTCCGTCCGGACGAACTACCGTTCCGAAGGCATGACCCATATTTCCACCAACTATGAGCCGCTTTCATTGGGAGGTATCCCAGCCCAATTGCGCGTAGAACTGGTGGGCTTCCCGGATGGCTCCACCCTGTACCTCTTGTACATCAATCTGGTACAAAAAGAGGCCGTAGTGGTACCCAAAGGGGTCAAGATGGCCGTCACGCTCTCCAATGGCAAGATCATCCGTCTGGAGCAGATCAATCAGGTATCTTCCACCCCGAACCGCCTGGACGATGGCACCATCCTTAACCGGCTCAAGTACGCAACCGAGCCCACAGATATGGAAAAGATGGTAAAGGGCATCAAATCCATCGAACTGGTAACCGGCTGGAATCCGGATGATTTTGTGCAAGCCCGCTTCTCCGAAAACGAACTGGGCGCTTTCCTCAAGCGTCACTGCGAAGCCATTCGGGACGCCGCAACCGAAACCATCGACCTTCATTCCAATCTGTCGGGCTATACGGAAAATGCCAATAGCATCATGTCCACCGCCGATCCTATCGTAGCCCGTGGCAAACACTTCGACTACAATATCCTGCTGTCCCATCTCTATTACAAAAACACCAACGGGGAAGACATGGACCTGGCATTTGTCATCGGCACCCAGGAGCAGTTCTTCATCCCCTACGACTCCCCGGTGCGTTTTACCCTGGCCGACGGCTCTGTAATCCATCTCCTCCAAGCCCGCGAAGACACCAACTTCGTCTATCTATACCCCAGCATGGAAGATCTGGCCCGCATGTGCGAAGTGGGCATCACCGGATTAGCCATTGATTACAAGGACGGTACGATTGAAGACAGTTTCCCTGCCGGAGAGGAAAAGAACGGATTTTCCGACGCCATTAACCAGCAGCTTCAGCTTCTGCTTTCGTTAAGCCCCCGATAGTTTTGCCTATTGGCTATTTTTTCACTACCTTTGCAGTTCCGGTTCCGTAGCTCAGCTGGATAGAGCAACAGCCTTCTAAGCTGTGGGTCTCGGGTTCGAATCCCGACGGAATCACGCCGCCCCCTAACGCGTTATTAATCATCACGTTAGGGGGATAATTTTATGTCAACGGGGACACACTCGGCCCGCTATTTTGCTTAACTTTTACTTTATTTTTCCTTGTGTTTTTACTTATTTATTAGTAAATTTGCGCTTAACAAATGAGCGATTTGTGAACATTTCGTGAACGCATTTTACTAATATAAGGGTTTATGATTCGTACAAGACTATACCTCGATGACCGTAGGGAAGATAAAGAAGGCCGGGGGCGTTTACGGCTTTATATAACAAAGAATGGGACTTCAGCGATGCTTTCAATCGGAATCCCCCCTCTATTCAAAACCCAGTGGCAAAACGGCAAGGTCATCAATCATTCAGATTCTGTACTTTTAAACCGGCTCATTTCGATTAAGTTGGGACTCATCAACCGGGCTATTTTAGAGTCGGCCGCCACGGGGTCATTTGCAGGACTTTCAGCTAGAGAAATAGCAGAAAAGTTAAAAGAGCTAATGGATCCAGATCTCGCGCAGAAGCGTAAGTTAGAGGAAGAGGAGAAAGCCCTTTCCGAGAATAGCTTTATAACCTACTTCATACAATTCCTGAATACGAAAAGTAATCAGGGAACAAAGAACCTTTATCAGGACACCCTTAAGAAAATTAGTTCTTATTGTATAGCGGAAGGTCTCGACTTACACTCTCTGACCTTCAAAGATATCACTATAACATGGCTCGATTCCTTTGAGGAATTCTGTTTGACAACGCAGAAACAGAACACGGCAGCAAGGCATTTAAGGGATATCCGAGCCGTGTTCAATGCCGCCATTGATGATGGGAAAACAGATTTCTACCCCTTCCGAAAGTTCAAGATTCACTATGAAGAGACTGTTGACAAATCATATACTGCTCACGATTTACGAACCTTATTCTCAGCTCACCCATATCCAGGTGGTGAAGAGGAAGCAATTGACATATTTAAATTAATGTTCTGCCTCATAGGCATTAACAGCGTTGATCTCGCATATGCCGGAAAATCTGTTAATGGAAGGTTAAATTATAATCGTAGGAAAACACACAAGCTCTATTCCATTAAAATTGAGCCGGAGGCAAGAATCATTATTGAAAAGTATTCTGGCAAAGAGCACTTAATTAATATTCTTGAAAGGACCCCTAATTACAAAACGTATTTTAATCGTATGGGAAAGACCTTGAGAAAGATTGGATTAACGAGGCTTAATGGAAAAAAGAGTACCGGCAAAGCTATCCTCCCTGACCTATGTATCGGTTCCGCGCGCACTTCATGGGCAACAATCGCTCAGCAGGAACTCGATATACCCCGTGAAGTGATTGCCGCAGCCCTGGGACACCATACAGTTGATGTTACTGACACCTATCTCCGCACGGACTGGAAACAAAAGGTTGACAAGGCCAACAGAATGGTTTTAGACTGGGTTCTCTATGGCAAGAAGAAATAGCTGAAGATTACTTTGTATAACGCTTGCATATCTAACCAGGAAGCAATACCTTTGTAACAACTAGATGTATGATTAGGTACTGTATCGTGCAAAATGTCGGACGGGGTGCCTTCGGGTTCCCCGTTTCCGTATCTGAGAATTGATATGCTCTCGAAAAGTGTATTCTGAGGTTATTTTGGGTAAACGAAATATGAGGTTGAAATTATAGTTTGATACTATCTCTGAAAGGAGGGGTGTGGTTGAAAGACCTCCCCCCTCTTTCCGTAAAACATCGCAATCTGAGGTTAATTCCACGGATTCTCCTCTGCATAATTATTGGCTATTCGCAAAACAAGGTTGGAATATTAACTAAAATATCCTACCTTTGCACTAATACTATAGTATTACTTTTTATGAATGCTTTATATCACGGCTCAAGTCAAATCATCCGTATTCCTACTTACGGAAAAGGAAACCCGAACAATGACTACGGGCTGGGATTCTATTGCACGCGCGAACCTGAATTAGCAAAGGAATGGGCATGCGCCGAAGATGAAGATGGATTCGCGAACCAATATATGCTGGCAGCGGAGGATTTGACCTGCCTTCATCTTAACGGCAAGGGGTATCATATCTTGAACTGGTTGGCCATCCTGTTAGAGAACAGGAGATTTGAACTATCTTCTCCTGTTTCGGTACGGGGTCGTCAGTACATTCTGGACACATTCCTGCCGGACTATAAGGAATACGATTTAATTGAAGGATACCGGGCCGATGATTCCTATTTCTCCTTTTCCAGGGCATTCCTCGCCAATGGGATTACCCTTGAACAGCTCCGCCGGGCAATGCGGTTGGGTAAATTAGGAGAACAAGTCGTGCTGCGGACTAAGGCGGCATTCGAAGCCGTTTCCTTCATCGAGGCCATCCCGGTGGATGCGTCCGTCTACCATATCCGTAGGTTGTCCCGCGACAGAAATGCAAGGGAAGACTTCAAGAAAATGCTCACCGAGACGCCGACTGGCGAAGAGATCTATATATCAACCATCATCAACGAAAAATGGAATAACGATGACCCGCGCCTATGACATAGCCTATCTCGATGATGCCATGACCTCCCTTGGGGCCATGCTGGACTATGCCGTCAACGCCTGTGGCGAAGACCTCTCCCTATTCTATGCACGCTTCCTCGGAAGCGGCATCGCGAATTCCTTCTCCCGGGCCAATCCCAAATACCTCGCGGGGATGTCCGGCATAGAGTTGGCTATGCTGGTCGCAGCACGCACGGGCGAAGCGCTTCCGGAAAAGGATGCACTCATCGACATCGGCAGTCCAGAGTATTGGACCGGATGGACACTGGCATACCTGTCCTGGTATCTCAATATCGACTTCGGAACGATGCAGTCCCGGGGCCTGACAGTTCAGTCCCTTCGCGAGAGGTATTCCGTCCTGCATGAGGCGGATTTATCAAAGGCGGTACAGTTCGCCATTAAACGGCTTGGGAAGATATCCGGCGGAGAACTTCTCAAACGTGCCCGAAAGAACGCCAGGCTAACACAACAACAGCTCTCCGACATTACGGGAATTCCCATCACGGTCATCCGTTCATACGAACAGAATCAGCGCTCTCTCAAAAATGCAGAAACGGGAAACATCTGGAATATATGTCAAGCACTGGGGTGCCGTATTGAGGAAATACGGACTATTCCAACCTAATATTTCGGATAGCCCTTATATTTATATTGTTATAAACTTTTTAGAGTAGAGATAAAGAAATTTTGTTGTTTATAAAAAAATCCTTATGTTTGCAAAAAGATTTTGTATTAGAAATATTTTTTATTTTGTCATACCTTAATATTTTATAACTATGGCAAGAAAAATGACACCGAACCCAAATTATACGTCTTTCCTTCGGGAATTGGTTAGATCTTCTGGTATTTCTATTCGCGATTTGGCTGACGAGATCGGTGTAACACCTGTAACGATTCAGTATTGGTTAAGTTTTGGGAATATCAGCCTGAGCCGTCTCCTGTCCATAGTCGATGTGCTTGGATACGAATTTGAAATTGCGATTGGCAAGAAGCCATCATTGGATTACGAGGAGCCGTCATATTTCAAGTTCAAGGACATCCGTAAGCTGTCCCTCAGTAATCTTCACTTCCTCTCCTGCGCCATCAACGAAAGCGGTATCACGAAAAAAGACCTCGCTGAACGGATGGGATTAACCAGGGACGCCGTATCGTATTGGTTCAGTACCAAAAATGACGATATTACCATACGCAATTTAACAATGGTTGCCAATGCCCTTAGAATGGATATCTATATGCGTTTTGTCGCGAAGAAGCCTCTGTCCGAGACGCCTCCGGACAGGGTAGGCCTTCACGTGACTATAGTGAAACACACTTCCAATTACATCGAGAATGCCTCTCCGGAGGAATGATTTTAATATGTGGTTACTTGGGACCGCCACTCTAATTTCGGGGTTGGCGGTTCGTTTTTTTGACTAATTTGTGTGATTAGGCAATGATATACAAAACAATCTTGGAAGATTGAAAACAAAAGGGGATTTGCACAGAAGATGGGAATGCCCTTTTCAACCTAAAATTGCGGATAGCCAAAAAAGAATGGCCGAGCATATGCCCTGCCATTCTGACCTCCCTGCCAGACGAAAACGTCCCGAGATTTGTCAAGTCTAGTGCAAATATATATATATTCACTGAATTTCAAACCATCTCCATTTCTCGTTGCTACTAATTATACAAATGGTATCCAACGAGGATGCCGTTTTTCATGACCGTGACTACAATGCATCTGTCAATATCAAATCGTTTGGCCTTATGGCCCTACCGCCGGATAGGCGGGAAGTCAAGCCTGTGGACTGTCCTCCTGTGGACGACCGGCGTTCTTCGAACGCCCTAAGAAGCAGTGACAGGTTGAATCAGGAAAAGTTCCGTGGTGTCGCGGATGCTCCCGGTCTTTAGACGGGAGAGTATCACAGTTGATGTATTTGTCCGCCAGTGTTTTTTCAGGATGACATTAGTAATTGAGCCCGAAATGCCATAAGGGGATTACATTGAGGTACCCATATTCGGTATCGTCTTTGACGATAAAACCGTTAGGAATATTCTCTATTTGCTTATTTCCTTTTTTCCTTCCACCAATCTCAAAAGTATATTGGCCGATGACAAAGTCTGAATCTTTGGAACTGATCACGTCGTTCCGGACTCTCATCTGGTTATAAAAGAAGGTCTCCCTCAAATTGCCGGGATTTGGAGTTCCTCCGCTCAAAACCGTCATCAGGGAGGGATTGTCTATATATACCTTTTCTACCTTTCCTACACCTCTTATGCCTCCGGTTGCGTCTCTCAACTGCCCCAGGAGGCCGGCACGTTCCATATAGATAAGATAATCGGCAACATTGTTCTTGCTGACCCCGACCACAGTGGCAAGCGACAGCATATTGGGTTTGAACGGGGCCGATTCCGCTCCTACGCTCAACAGCCTTTTGAGTTTTCTGGCCGTGGTGGCCTTCAGGTCGGCAAACTGGGCAATGTCCGATTCTATTGTCTGTGATATTACTTGCTGCATCTTGATGGGGAAGCCCGTCTCCAGTGCAAAAGGATAGTACCCCTCGCGAAGATACTGTTCAAATAGGGGACGAGGGTGCGGGAGACCGGATAGTTGCACTTTATGAGCAAGAATCTCTTCCAATGAATATACATTGACATCAATGCCGTGGAATAACTTGAGATACTCCCTGAAAGAAAGCCCGAACATCGGGTAAACTACCGCTCTTCTGGAAAGGTCGGCTTCGCCATGGAGAATATCCAGGATTGAAGACCCAGTAAAAATGACATGAAGGTCGGGGTAAATATCATATATATTCTTTAGTTCCCGCGACCATCCGGGATATTTGTGTATTTCATCTATGACCAGATGGGTGAAGCCATCCAAGGTGAGCTCATGAGCCAGATCCAGCAATGTATGAGAAGAAAAATACAGCAAATCGGCAGAGACATACAGAAACTGTCCTTTATCCCTATTTGCTAGGATATATTGTTTGACAAGAGTGGATTTGCCGATGCCACGCGCTCCAACTATACCCAGTAATCTATTATCCCAACGGATATCGTCGTATGCATATCTTTTGAATTCGGCAGGAGTCTGGCTGAGCATGGACTCCATGTACTCTATAAGGGTATGGTCAATCATAACACAATATTGTTTCGCTGCAAATATAATAAAAATCCCTCAATGAGTGCCATCTTTGAAAAAATCTTTCACTCAATAAGGGAAAAGGCGGGAGGGGGCTGGATGTGATCTTTTAAAGCGTTCTTTATTTTCTGGACCGTTTTCGTTGACAGCTTACAGTCGGCGGCCACCTCCCTGATGGTCCGGCCGGCCTGGAGCCGTTTTACGGCCTTGGGGTACTTGGCCAGCAGCTCTTCCTTTGTCATGCCTGTTCCCTCGGGGCGGCCGGGCTTGAAGGTTCCCTTCTCCAGAGCCAGCTTCCTTCCGGATTGCAGGCGTGACGCAATCTGTTCACGCTCGACCTCGGCGAAACTTCCCAGCATCGAGATAAGCAGCTTCGTCACCTGGTTGGTGGTTCCCTTCGTGGTGAGCGTGTTCATCCCGTGATCCTGGAAGTAGATGTTCACTCCCCTTTCAGTGAGATCATCCACCACCTCCAGCACTTGCCGGAGACTGCGGCCCAAGCGGGACAGTTCCGTTACCAGAAGATGCTCCGCTCCCCCGCCCTTCAGGAACGCCAGGCACTCGGCCAGTTGTTCCCGGTCTCTCTTCGCCCCGCTGGCCTTCTCTTCATAGACCGCGACCACCTCCATATCGGAGGCGGCAGCGTACCTGGTAAGATCCGCCACTTGGCGCTCCGTGCTCTGGCGCTCCCCCGTCGATGAGACACGGGCGTATATTACTGCCCTGTTCATTTCCCGTAAAAATTTGCAATAAACTCATCAAATGTATAACCTTCCATTCTCACGGAACGCGGCTGCCATCCAATGCAGTCATTTGGCTGTCGGATATCAATATCCAAAATCGCTTCTTTGAGGTTTGCAACCGTAGGCTTGCCATGGACGTCGTATGCGCAAACCATCCATGTTTGCTGGTCGAAAGGATGTTCCTCGATCAGGTTTGCGCAATAAGCGCAGCAGTGTATCAATTTCCCCATTACTCAGGCAGTTTTGAAAGGTTGGGTATGCATTGGTTCTCCAACATGGCCTTGGGAGCCTTCCAGACAGATTGGAAGGTTAACCTGGTATAAATTTCACAAAGAAGGCCAAGATCCTGTACTTCCTGCCAGGACCGGTCATAATACAGGGAAACCTTATAACCATGGAGGCTATTCTCGGCTTTCAAACGGAGGAAAACGGTTCCATTCTCCCCTCCCGGGAGCATATAATTATCCGGATAGAAGATTTCTAGGTACGGCATAGGCTCATCATAACACTGCAGGAGATTGTAAATTTCCTTGGAAATAGTGGGGGCCTGCTCTTGGTAGAAACTCCAGCGGCGGTGGAGAAGAATGTCGGACGGATTCATATTTTATTTTAGATAAGAGATAGCTTTGATGGCGTCTTCCTGGGTGATTCCTGTGGCGGGATATATTTGGATATGATGGCTGGCCAGCTCGCCTGTGAACCCCGACGCATCGTCGAGGATTACATACAGGCAGTCCTGGCCGCCGTGTTTCCGGAGCCATGCGGAGATTTCCCGACTCTTCCCAAGGCTTTCTGCCTTATGGATATTTTCCGGATCGGACAGGTCGATGGTAAGGAGTTCCTCGTTGAAGATATCTGGTGTCGTGTCGTACAGTTCTCCAGGAAGGTGGCGCTCCAACCACATAAGCCGGAGTTCATCAAGCCCCTGGGCCTTCCAGCTTGATTCGACGACTATCCGTACCTCCGGGACGGCATCGAGGATTCTTTTCAGGTTCCTGACCGCTTCGGGGTCGAACAGCTGGCCGTAATCGTCCCATCGGGGCTTCCCCTGAGTTCGGAGTCCGGACTGGTATGAATCGGTGTTCAGCACACCGTCGAAATCTAGAAAAATGTACTTCATTTGCTTTGCAGTGAGGCTATTTTGGCCAATAAGTCAGAGAACGCCGCGTCAGGGGTGTCCCCAAGGCCATACGGCTCTGCATAGTTCCCCCAGAAGGCCACACACTCCTCGTCATAAGAATTGACAGCTGTGGGAATTTCATCTATTCGAAGCGGGAAAGCAATCCAGTCGCCTCCGCTATATATCCCGTTATACCGGTCCCGTATAATTGTCAACGGATATTGTCTTGATAGCCATGTGTTGACGCTCTCCATATTCATTCTGTTATTAGCTTAGCAGGCATTTCCTTGAATTCCTCAATATCCAGCATAGAGAACAGCACTCCTTCCCGCCGGCCGCTCCAGGACTGGTGGAAGTGGCCGTAGTACCAGCGTTCCACGGGATGCTCGTTATCCATTAGCGCCTTGAAGACCTGGTCCATGACTTTCCGCTCGCGGTTCACATCATCTATGAGTTCCGGATCCATGGCGGCCCAAGACTGCAGGCCACGGTGTGAGTTCAGTTCACAGAAGGACGGGGCCGTATGGGATACAACGGCGTCGATGGGAAGTTCCACGGGAATGAATGCGATGGCGTCTTCGTCGTAAACCGGCGGTTCGTTAGGCCACCATACGGAGGTCTGCGCGTGTCCCATTTCCCGTCGGCGGGCGTTCTCTTCCTTGCGCATATCCCGGTCGATACTGGTGGCGCCGCCGACGCAGAGGATGTTGTGGCCGCATACCCGGACGATGGAGTAATCAGGAACGCACCGCCACCGCTTATAGGAGACTTTCTCTTCGGAGAAGTAAGATGGATCATCATGGTTCCCTCGGATGAACAGAACCCAGTTGTTTGCTTTCCGGAGTCTTCCAGCCACCTGGTTATACACTGTTTCATAGTACCCCGGCTTTTCAAACCCGAAGCCACAATCACCGGCAACGATAAGAAGAGTGTCCTTCATGCCATACTGCCCGCACAACTTGAAGACAATGCCTTTGAAATCCCCGTGGATATCCCCGGAGACGATGACCTGCTTGGCATCGGGATATTCGAAATCATTGTTCACGTGATTATTCTTCAAAATGATTTGTCCATTTATCGCAAGAGTATTGAAAGATATCCTTTCCTATCAAGAATTGGGAGTAGTCCGTATTGGTGTTTCTCTTTTTTCTATCAGCCTTCTCAGCACAGTACTGCTCATCAATGCAGTGCATGCATGTGGCGCAGCACTGGCCGAGCTGTTCATTATACGCGACGATTTTAGGGCAAGCATTCTTTGCTATCCAGCTTTGGTGCGGGCATGGCTTCTGTTTACATTCCTCGCAGACGATACTGCAAATCAGTCCGGAAGCATACATTGTCTGGGTGGCCATACTACTTTTATTCTTTGATCAGACCGAGAAATTGGAATTTACCTTATAAAACCTATCCATTTCTTTCGCACCTCTCTCCCCTTCTGTTCCCACTGTTCGCGGGTGGTGTCGCCAAGCATTCTGGTTCCTTTCCACCTTTCCCAGTTGCCGAAAAGGAGCATCAGTTCCAGACAGTGGCAAGCCCCGAAAAAGGAAGCGTCCGGCCGCCAGTCAAATGCAAAGGTCTCGGTTTTGATTCCGTTTGCTTCCAGTTTTTCCGCATACTTTTTCGAAGGGATGATGACGCCTGCCTGCGTAACAATCCAACCGATAAGGTGGTGGAAAAGATTACCGGCCTTCTCTGTCCGCTTCAGTTTCATGGCGACGAATGGATATGAATCGTCTTTTTGCCAGGAAATCAGCACCTTCTCAAAGGAGGGGATGGAGACTTTCCCCGAGAAATCCGGTTCCAGCGGGCTGAACGGCATCATTGAAGACGTTGCTGCGAGATAGGATTTCTGTGCTGCCAGGATTTCTTCCGTAGTACAGTCGGCAGGTCTTTTACCTGCTATTCTCGTGAAAGCTGCAAGCATCTTCCGGGCAGACTTAACTGTGTTTCTGAACGTGAAGGGCGCACTCTGGATAATAGCCCTTCGGCATAGCGGTTCATGACAGGAAGAAATAATGGAAGCCACGGAATGTCCCCCGGCCGATTGTCCGGCGAGGGTGATTTTATCCGGGTTACCGCCAAAGCAGGAAATGTTTTCCCTCACCCAGCGGAGCGCCGCCATCTGGTCTTTCAAGCCCAGATTGACGATGCGATTGTCCACATCGTGAAGATAACCGAAGGCTGCCAGCCGATAGGAGATGGTCACCACAACGATATCACCTTCTTCGGCAAGCATGGAGCCGTCATAGGCCGCTTTCAGC